>CANEVG010000275.1 GCA_947442095.1 Sphingomonadaceae bacterium | reverse complement strand
GGGGCTCAGCGGCGCGCGGTCTCAATACCGGCCATGGGTCCTGCAAAAGTGGATCCGGCCAAAGTCGTGTCCATGGGCAGCGGCTGGCTGTAGCCATCATAAAGCACCCGCGCAATTTGTGCGATAAGCCCGGCGTGCGCGGTGTGGCCTTCCGGCCCGGTCACGAAAATCGCCATGGCCAGATGGCGGCCATCGGGCAGGCGCACGATCCCGACATCATCGGTCACCCCGGCGAGCGTTCCGGTCTTGTGCGCGAAGACTACGCCTTCGGGCAGGCCGCCGCGAATGCGGTTCCGGCCCGTGCTTGTGCGGGTCATCGTATCGAGCAGGACAGCTCGGCTTTCCGGACTGAGCGCACCGCCGCGGTCGATCGCGGCGAGCAACGCAGCCATGGCGCGCGGCGTGCTGCTTGTGCGCGTGTCGATGGTCGTGGCCGGATTGACCCGGCCATCGTCGCGCACCAGCGTGGCCATCGTATGATCCAGCCGCTGCCCGCTGATACCGATCCGGCTGAGCCAGGTGTTAACCGAATGAATTCCGCCAACCGCGGCAATCAGGCCGTCGGTGGCATGGTTGTCGCTGCGCGTGATGCTGAGCTCCATAAGGCTCTGCGCGGTCATGACTTCGCCCGCCCTCACAGCCGCCACGGACCCGCGCGATTCGGAAACCGGAACCATTGTCGGAAACGATTGGTCGAGCCGCAGACGGCCCTGTTCGACGCCAGAAAGATAGGTGGCGGCGATCGCGATCTTGGCGGTGCTGGCCATCGGAAACGGCATGTCGCCGTTGATCATCACTTGCCCGCCGCCGTCGAGATCGACCGCTGCAACGCCGATCCGCCCGCGGCCTTGCGCGACGATGGCGGCAACTTGCCGTTCGATGGCCAGATCGCGCTGGGTCTGCAGCGAAACGCCTGGGCGGGCCTGCGCGGGCGCAGTCACCAGCAGCGCAGGAGCGGCGCACCACAGGGCTGCCGCGATCCACTTGTGCATGCTGTTTCCGCTTCGAGCCATCGATCCGAGATACCCTTCGAACGGTTACTTTGAGGTTAGCAGCCTAACTGATTGGGAACGCAGCGCAAGATCGCTTCGCGCAGGTTGTCGTGCCGGGGGCGCAGCCTGTCGTGCCGATGGCGCAGCCCGTTGTACGTGTTGCCGCGCGGGATCGCTGGACATTAATCGCACGATTAAGGATAGTTGTCTCCAGACACGAACAAGACCGCCTGCCACGGGCGGCCAAGAGGAGCCGATGGCCGAAGACCTGCAGGAGACCCTGGCTTCTGGACTGCCGGATGGACTGGCGCGTGTGATGGCGCGGACCGGTCGCCATGGGGCTGTTTCCGCCCTGCAGCGGCTCTCAGGCGGGGCCAACATGCAAAGCTGGCGATTCGAGCTTGGCGGTGAGGCCTTCGTGCTGCGCCGAGCGCCGTCGGTGGAGTGGGTCGCGGGCCGCCATCTCGATATGGCGAAGGAAGCCGCCGTGATCCGCTGTGCCCGCGCCGGCGGCGTGATCGCGCCCGAAGTCGTAGCTGAACTCACGCCTCGGGATGATCTCGGCCTCGGCTTCATCATGCGCTGCGCGCCCGGCTCTCCTGATCCCGAGAACGCGCTGTCGTCCCCGCCAGTTCTGCTGGAGGAAATCGCGGGTGCGATGGCGCGGGTTCACGCGCTTGATCCGGCGGACCTCCCCTTCCTGCCGGTGCTCGAACCTGCAGCGGGCGTGGAAGCGCTCGCCGCGCAATTTGCCGAAGCGGGCGGAGATCGGCCTCCCATCGCGCTGGGTCTTGCGTGGCTGCGCGCCAATCTACCGCCGCCCGCGCCGCTCGTGGTGCTTCACGGCGATCTGCGCATCGGCAATCTGATGGTGGATCATGGCCGGCTTTCTGCAGTGCTCGACTGGGAACTCGCGCATCTGGGCGATCGCCATGAGGATCTGGCGTTCGGCTGCATGACCGTGTGGCGCTTCGGGCGGCTCGATAAACAGGGCTTCGGCCTCGGCACCGTCGTTGATCTGGCACGCGCCTATGAGGCTGCCGGCGGCACACGCTTTGATCCGGCGCGCTTCCGCTTCTGGCTGGTCTATCGCACCGTGTGGTGGGCGCTCTCCGCGCTGTCGATGGGCCGGGGCTGGCGGAGCGGCGCCGATCGGTCGCTCGAACGCGTCGTCGTCGCCCGCCGCGCTGCCGAGCAGGACCTCGATCTGCTGCTGCTGCTGGAGGCAGACGCGCCCGAGGCCGAGCGCGCGCGCGCCCTACCGCCCTCTGCCAGGCCGCCAGAGCCGGGCGAGGGCGAGCCAAGCGCCGCCGAAATCCTCACCGCCGTGTCCGAATGGCTCGCCGCCACGGTCAAGCCGCATATGGCGGGGCGGGAGCGGTTTGAACTTGCGGTGGCGCAGAATGCGCTCGGCATCGTGCGCCGCGAACTCGCCGCGCGGCCCAGCCCGCATGATAAGGCGCTGAGCGAGGCGATTCTGGCTAGGACAACGACGCTCGCCCAGCCGGGCCTGCTCGCCGCGCTGCGCCGCCGTGTGCTCGATACGCTTGCCGCCGATATGCCGAAATACCCCGCGCTCAGCGAGGCGCGCCGCATCTGGGAGAGAACCTTATGAATTTCGACCTGCCCGAAGACCTGGTCGCCTACCTCGCCGAACTCGATCAGTTCATCGACTGCGAGATCAAGCCGCTCGAGCAGGCGGATGATAACATCCGCTTTTTCGACCATCGCCGCGAATATGCGCGCACCGATTTCGAGAACCAGGGCCTCCCTCGTCACGAATGGGAAGCGCTGCTGGTGGAGACGACGCGCCGCTCCGATGCCGCCGGGCACTGGCGCTTCTCCGCGCCAAAGAAATACGGCGGCAAGGATGGCAAGAACCTGTGGATGGCGGTGATCCGCGATCACTTCACGCAGAAGGGCCTCGGCCTCCACAACGATCTGCAGAACGAGCATTCGATCGTCGGCAACTTCCCGTTCGTGAACATGTTCGAGCATTTCGGCACGCCCGAGCAGCAAGCGGAATTCATCCTCGGCGGCTTCGCGCGTACGCGGCGTGTGTCCTTCGGTCTCACCGAAGCGCGCCACGGCTCTGACGCCACGCACATGGAAACCCGCGCGGTGCGCGAAACCCGCGATGGTGTTCCCGGCTGGCGCATTGATGGCGAGAAGATGTGGATCACCGGGATGCACGTGGCCAGCCACTGCGCGGTCTTTGCGCGCACGGCAGGCGAACCGGGCAATGCGCGCGGGATCACCTGCCTGCTCGTCCCCAATCCCTCGCCCGGGCTGGTGATCGAGGAATACATGTGGACTTTCAACATGCCGACGGACCACCCCCGCCTCTCGTTCACCAATGTGTGGGTGCCGGAAAGCGCGATGCTCGGGCCGGAAGGCGGCGGCCTCGCGATCGCACAGAGCTTTGTGCATCAAAATCGCATCCGGCAGGCCGCCTCATCACTCGGTGCGGCCACATACTGTGTCGAACAATCGGTGCGCTATGCCCGCGAGCGGAAGCCCTTCGGTGAGGAGTTGGCGCGCAACCAGGCGATCCAGTTCCCGCTGGTGGAGCTCGCCACCCAGTGCGAGATGCTGCGCCTCCTCATCCGCAAGACCGCATGGGAAATGGACCGGTTGGAGGCCGAGGAAGGCGGCCACAAGCGGATCGAGCGCGAGCTTTCGGACAAAGTCTCGATGTGCAACTACTGGGCGAACCGCCTCGTCTGCGAAGCGGCAGACCGCGCGATGCAAGTCCATGGCGGCATTGGCTATTCGCGCCACAAGCCGTTCGAGCACATCTACCGCCACCACCGGCGCTACCGCATCACCGAAGGCGCGGAAGAAATCCAGATGCGCAAGGTGGGCGCGTACCTGTTCGGCTATCTGGGGCCAAGGAAGGGGATGTTCGGGTAAAAGGAAAGGCGCGAGGGCCGAACGCTCCTGCGCCTTCTGCATGCCAAGGGTCCGGGTGCGATGGTGCCCGGACCCTTTGTCTTGTTCAGGCGAGCGCCGCCTTCAGGTCGTCCACCAGATCGAGGCGTTCCCACGGGAAGAAGTCGCCATGCGCCTTGCGGCCGAAGTGGCCATAGGCGGCGGTGGGCTGGTAGATCGGCTTGTTGAGGCCAAGGTGCGTGCGGATTGCGCGCGGGGACAGGCCGCCGAGCTTGGTGTTGCCGAGAATGGCCTGCTCGATCAGGTTGTCGCCCACGGTGCCGGTGTCGTGCGTATCGACATAGAGCGAGAGCGGCTGCGACACGCCGATGGCATAGGCGATCTGGATGGTGCAGCGCGTGGCAAGGCCGGCTGCGACCACGTTCTTGGCAAGGTAGCGCGTGATATAGGCGGCCGAGCGGTCGACCTTGGTGGGGTCCTTGCCCGAAAACGCGCCGCCGCCGTGCGGGCTGGCGCCGCCGTAGGTGTCGACGATGATCTTGCGGCCAGTGAGGCCGGCGTCGCCATCAGGTCCGCCGATCTCAAACGAGCCGGTCGGGTTGATGTAATACTTGGTCTCGCGCAGCAGAACCGGCGGGATGACATCAGCCACCACGCGCTTTACGTAATCGTGTAGCTCGGTCTCCTTGTCACCCTTGTCATAACCCGGCGCGTGCTGGGTCGAGACGACGACGGCGGTGGCGGCCACAGGCAGCGAGCCTTCATAGCGCAGCGTGACCTGGCTCTTGGCGTCCGGCTCCAGGAACGGGGCCGCGCCAGAGTGGCGGTCGGCTGCCATGCGTTCAAGGATCTTGTGGCTGTAGTAGAGCGTGGCGGGCATGAGGTCAGGCGTCTCGTCGGTGGCGTAGCCGAACATGATGCCCTGATCGCCCGCGCCTTCGTCTTTGTTGTCGGCAGCGTCGACGCCCTGCGCGATGTGCGCGGACTGGCCGTGCAGGCGATTTATGAACTCCAGCTTTTCCCAGTGGAAGCCATCCTGTTCATAGCCGATGCGCTTCACCGTGCTGCGGACGGCCTGTTCGATCTCCTCCTGCGCACCCGGTGCCCATTCGCCATTTTCGTAAACGCCCTTGCAGCGGATTTCACCAGCGAGGACGACAAGCTGTGTCGTCGTCAGCGTTTCGCAAGCGATCCGGGCTTCGGGGTCCTTCGACAGGAACAGATCGACAATC
>CANEVG010000274.1 GCA_947442095.1 Sphingomonadaceae bacterium | reverse complement strand
GGAAGCGCGCTGCTGTTTCGCCGCAAGGGCGCTACCTGACCGCAGCGGCCAGAGTTACGGCGCTATCGGCAGGGAACTGGTGCTTTCGAAAAGATTCGAACTTTGCCGCGCAATTGACAGCAAGCGATGCCAACCACAAATTATCAATTTTTATCATGTAATTATTGATACCGAACGGGTTGCGGAGGCGTGTCCCCACCTGTTCGCGAGATCTCCAAGGACCGATGTTGACCCCGTTTAGATCGATTTTCGTCCGTTCGCCTCAAGCAGGCCGAGAAGACTCGAACACTTTTGGCGTTGCAAACGGAGCTGCGCAGTTTCGCCTTGCTGCACTGGTCGAAGGAAAGTCCGTAAGCGTCACTTCGGGTGAAAGTTGCGCTGTCCCACTTGCCGGATGAGGTCTAACGGAGGCTTCGCCGATCGGCCCGCACTGGGGCGACTTTCCTGCTGTTCAGCGCTCCTTCCAACATGAGTCCGGCGCCAAAGCCTATGACAGCATCGCTACCCAACCTATCTGACCTCGGCTGGAAATCGTTTTACAGCAACCAGTTGTCAGCCGAAGAAGCGCGCCTTTACCACCCCGGTCGGGTGATAGCGGTCCATCGCGGAATGGTCGACGTGCTGGGCGAAGCGCTGGAGGGCGCGATCTCGTCCGTCATCAGTGAGCCTCGGGGACCGGAGGACCGTCCGACTGTTGGAGACTGGCTGCTGATCGAGCCGAGCGGAAGGAGGGTGGTGCGCATCCTCGACAGGGCGAGCCTGTTCAAGCGGCCTGCGCCGGGCGAAAGCCGCAGGCTCCAGTTGATTGCAGCAAATGTGGATACGCTATTCATCGTCACCTCTTGCAACCAGGATTTCAGCGTTGGGCGCATCGAACGCTATCTGGTGTTGGCGCGCGAAGTCGGGGTGCAGCCGGTCATCGTTCTAACCAAGGCAGACCTTGCGGACGCACCCGACCGTTTCATCGCAGCGGCGCTTGCGCTTACGCCAGAGGTCGAAATGGTCAACGGGCTCGATCCGATCAGCGTCGTGCGGCTTCTGGAGCGCTGCCGCCGCGGCGAGACGGTCGCGCTGGTAGGTTCGTCAGGCGTGGGCAAGTCCACGCTAATCAACACATTGCGCGGGTCCGACAGCATCGCCACGCAGGCGGTGCGCGAAGCCGACGGCAAAGGCCGCCACACCACGACGGTGCGCGAGATGCACCGCCTTGATCACGGCGCCCAGGGCGGTGGCTGGCTGGTGGACACGCCCGGGATGCGCGAACTCCAGTTATCCGATGCGGCAGCCGGCGTCACAGAGGTATTCGGCGACATTGCGGCAATGACGCTGGAGTGTCGCTTCACTAATTGCACCCATACCGCCGAGCCCGGTTGTGCTGTGCAGGCTGCCATCGCGAACGGATCACTCGGGCGCGGGCGCCTCAATCGATGGCGCAAGCTGACCGCCGAGGAGATCGCCAACTCCGCGAAGCTGGCCCCGCGCCGCCCCCGCGCTGAGAAGCCCAACAAGAGGATCTAACCAATGGCTGACCTGTATCAAAAGGCACTGGAATCGGAGCGCAGAAGCCTGTGGGCCGAATGCCGCCTGAAGGGCCTCGGCCAGGGCACGCCCGAGCGACTGCGGATCGTAGAACTTGACAAAATGCTGATCGACCACGCTGCAAAGAAGGCGAGCTAGATTTCGCATCGTCGTGCGCACGGCAACCTGGGCGGCCCCGCCGTCCAGTCGTAACCGGTGCCTTGGCCAACGATTTGCCGCATCGGAAGACTGGCTCGATCAGTTCCCTGGCTCCCGTGAAGCCATTCAGCCCAGCGGCCACCAAACGTCCAGCAGCGGCTCATCGCGCTCGGCAGGTAGCCGAAGGGACGATGGCTCACAGCAAGCCTCGACCTCACAGTTTGGTCGAAATGCCTTCGGCCCACGCTGAGCTTGATTTCCGAGGCAAGTCATGGCCTGCTCTCATTGAACGAAGCTGGACGAATTTGTCGACACTCGCCATTTTCAGCAGAAAATAAAGCCCGCCGAAGCGCCCCAAACCCACTGCAGTCAGGATTTTGGCACCAGAGAAGGCTGGCGAATGATTGCACCATTTGTAGCGACACAGAGACTGATCTGACTGCAAGGCCAAAAAGTCGTCGCCGAGTACCCGCGGAACTGCGCTTCATTTCTGGCCGAAGCCAAGAATAACGTTCTATAACAATTACTTGGGACTGTTTGGTGCGGTCGAGAAGACTCGAACTTCCACGGGCTTTCGCCCACAACGACCTCAACGTTGCGCGTCTACCAATTCCGCCACGACCGCACGTCGAACGGGTTTCGCTTCTCAATAAAAAGCTGTCCCGTCGGGGTAGGAGCGGGCCCGTAGCAAAGGACCTTGCCCCACGCAACAACCAATGCGCAACAACTAGGGGGTGTTTTCTTAATCTGGCTTCCAGCCGATTTCCGCGACCTTGGCGCTCTTGGGAACATCGGTCACCGCCTCGTTGATCGTAACCGCTTCGCCGGGCTTGAGCAGATCGCGCGGGGGGGTAACATCCCAGGTGTAAACAACCTTGTTCCCGTTATCGCGCAGCACAATCAGGATGGGCGGCACGTCCTGCGGATCTTTGCCAACGTTGGTAACCGTACCGCTGGCGCCGAAATACTCGGTGCCATTGGGTAAAGTGCGGCGGTCCTGCCGCTCTGGCGGGAACGAGAGCACCAGATCGGGGCGCCCCGCGCCAAACGTGGCACTGGCCGTGGGCAGCCAGCGCGGCAAGCCGAACCATGCGCCAAGGCCGATCAGCACCGCGACGAGCACGGCAAAGCATGCGCCCGCAATGGTCCAGAGCTTGGCCGTGTTGCGGCGCGGTCGGAACGGCGGTTCATGATCGAAGTGCGAGCCGGCTTCATCGAACGCATCACCGGCGCCGCGCGTGGCAGGGCGCGGCACGACCGGTGGCTCGGGCACAGGCTCATCGCCGGCATCATCCAACCGCTCAGCCGCGGCAGACGGGCTTGAGTGGACTGGTTCGGCCGGAACAGCAGGCGACGAAGGAGGGTACGAAGGAGGCCGCGCTGATGCAGGTGGATGGCCGACTTCGGCTGCGGCAGCGAGCGCCGGCTCGGCCCTGCTTTCAGGCCGTGCAGGCAATTCTGCGCCCTGCTGGAACCAGCTGTGACGACACTTGGCGCAGCGAACGGTGCGGCCTTCCACACCAATCGCGCTGTCAGGAACGACATACCGCGTCGAGCAAGCGGGGCACGCAATGATCATGGGAGCGGGTTAAGCATGGGGTTGGCCCGGGAAACAATAGGCGCGAACGGGGAGAAGTGCTTCCACGGCCTTTTTTCCACATCGATAGACGACTATAGGCCTGACAAGGCGCACGTTTGTGGCGCCCCTACCACTGGCCCACCACTTGGCCCGCCACCCGGGCCACCCCTAGGATCGCCACACCTGTCATGAGCCAGCCTGAATCCGAAATTGTCCAGTTCGACAATGTCGGGCTGCGCTACGGAACGGACAAGGAGATCCTAGCGGACGTGTCGTTCACGCTTTATCCTGGGCGTTTCTATTTCCTGACCGGCGCGAGCGGTGCGGGCAAAACCAGCCTGCTCAAGCTGCTCTATCTGGCGCAGCGCCCCTCACGCGGGCTGATCCGCATGTTCGGCACCGATGCAATCACCCTCCCGCGCGAACGGCTGCCGGGGTTTCGCCGCCGCATCGGCGTGGTGTTTCAGGACTTCCGGCTTGTCGATCACCTCTCCGCGTTCGACAATGTGGCGCTGCCGCTGCGGGTGGCGGGGGTGAACGAGTCCGATATCACCAAACCCGTGGGCGACATGCTCGAATGGGTGGGCCTGGGCGATCGCCGCCATGCCCGGCCTGCCACGCTTTCGGGCGGGGAGCAGCAGCGCGTCGCGATCGCGCGCGCGGTGATCGCGCGGCCCGATATGCTGGTGGCGGACGAACCGACCGGCAACGTCGACCCTGAGATGGCGCTCAAGCTGCTGCGCCTGTTCGAAAGCCTCAACCGGCTGGGCACAACGGTGGTGGTCGCGACGCACGATGTCCACCTGATCCGCAAGGTCCCTGAATCGCTTATCATGCGGCTCGACAAGGGTCGGCTGAGCGACCCGACGGGCGCGCTACGCTATCCGCCGCGCCGCCCTTCCGCCCACAATGCGTTGTGATGGTACGCCCATGAGCATCCAGACATGAGCCTTCTGTCCTCTGCACGCGAAATGCTCGGCCAGCGCTGGCGCAGCACGGCGGAAACCGGCGATTCGCGCCTCTTGCCCGAGGCGCAGTTGGCGGGCCCCATGCCATGGGTAATCGGCATCATGATTGCCCTGACCGTGGTTGCGGCAGCCAGCGGCCTTGCCTTGCGCAATGCCGCGCGCACGGCCAGCGCCGACCTTGAAGGCGGGGTCACCGTGCAGATTGTGACCGCAGCGCCCGCGGAACGGATGCGCCAGTCTGCCGCCGTGCTGGCCGCTCTGCAGCAATCGCTGGATGTGGCCGATGCGCGGCAGGTGGCGCAGGAAGAGCTAAACGCGCTGGTCGAACCATGGCTCGGCACCAGACCGGGCGACGACGTGGAAGCCTTGCCGATCCCGGCGCTGATCGACGTGCGGCTGCGCGGCCCCGCGACCAAGGAGAAGCTTGCCGCGCTGCGCGCCCTTGTCAAACCCGTGGCCAAAGCCGCACGGATCGACGCGCAGGCCGGTTGGCTAGCCCCGGTGTTTGCCGCCATCGAAGCGCTGCAATGGCTGGCGGGAGGCCTGATCACGCTGCTGGCCTTTGCCACGATTGCCGCCGTTCTGCTCGCTTCGCGCAATGCGCTGGGCAATCACCGCGAAACCATCGAGATCGTGCACATGCTTGGTGGCACCGATCGCCAGATCGCGCGGGTGTTTCAGCGCTCGATGGCCTTCGATGCAGCGGCGGGCGGCCTTGTTGGCTTGCTGCTGGGTGTTATCGCCATCGCGGCGCTGGGCCACCAGTTTGCCGGGCTGGGTTCGGGCATGGTGGCGGGCGCAGTGCTGCGCTGGCCGGACTGGCTGGCGATCGCCGCGATCCCCGTGCTCGGCGTGATCCTTGCCGTGCTCACCGCGCGGCTGACAGTGCTCGCCG
>CANEVG010000273.1 GCA_947442095.1 Sphingomonadaceae bacterium | reverse complement strand
ACCGTGGAGAAGTGGGAAACCGGAGCCAAACGCCCCAGCGGAATGGCCTTGAAGCTGCTTGCGATTGTCGAGAAGCATGGGCTGAAGATGCTGACTTGATGGGGTGGGATGCATGCGTTGATCAGACCAAATTGCTGCAAATGCCTTTGGTGGTTGAACGCTCACCATGAAAAACATCCAGATCATTGATGGCGCGCTCAACGCCACTTTCAGTGTGTTCCAAGCGACTGAAGAGGAGTTTTCTGCGATCTTCCCAGATGGACGAGACATTGAATTTCTTGAAGATTTTCTCGAACGCCTCAGAGAAAAGTCCGCAAATCTGATACTGGAACCACTGTGGAACCGCCCAATTCTGAAGCGAGACGCACTGGGTATCCACGGCACGCTATTCTACGACAATGACGACCGACGCGAACATATCCCAACATCAAAGCGTGAGATCGATTGGGATGAACGCTCGATCAATCAGGCGCAGCGCGACCTTTTTGCCAGCTATCGCTGATCTCTGCCCCTCACCCATGCGCCCCAAAGTGGTTCGCAATCGCCGCCGCTATCCGCAAATTCAGCGCATGCGCCCGCTCGATGGGATCAATAAACCGCGTCCGGATCGCACCGTAACCCTCGTCGCGGTTGTCCGGGTAATCCGTCGCCTCCATCACCGGGAAGTCCTCGATCTCGGGCACCGCCACCGGATAGGCGCGCCGCAATTGCGCCACCGCTTCGTCCACGCGCAGCGAGAGCACCATTTCGAGCACGTCCTCGCGGCTCACGTCGTTGGAGCGGGAGAACGGCGGCACCTGCACCGCGCGCAGGAACATGTGCATGAGGAGCGCCAGCCGCAGCGCCTGCAGCAGCGCGATGGTGCGGCGCTGGTCGTCGAGCGCGGCGCTGCGGGCCTCCTCGTGCGGGATCATCGCCAGCAGCCGGTGCAGCTTCATCCAGTCCACCCGCAGCCTTGACGCCAGCCGCCGGAAAACCCCCGCACGGTCGTCCTTGGTGAGGTATTCCGCCAGCGCGAGGCAGGCATTTTCCAGCGCGGTTTCGGTGCCGCGATAAGGCCGGCTCGCCCAGTAAGCCGAATTGAAAAGCTCGCCGAAGCTCGCCACCGTCTTGATTGAGGCAAGGCCATTGGCCGCGCGCAGCAGCCGCACCAGTTGCCGCCCCCGGCCCGAACGCGCGAGCAGCTCCGCCACCGCCTCGGTCTCCTCCCCCGCCGCAATCCCCGCACCCGCGATGACGTTCACCGGATAGCCGATCTGCTGCAGGATCGCATTGTGCGGGATGGCGCGAATTTGCCGCAGGCTCATCGTGCGGTCGCTGGCAATGTCGGACTGGCGGCGCGAAACCCGGCTGCCCGTGCTCTTCAGCATCCCGAGGCCAAACGCCGTCACCGCCCTCGCATAAGTCACACTCTCCAGCTGCTCGCGCTGCACGCGGCGGATCGCGCGGTAGAAATCGAGGGACAGGTCGGTGCGGTCGTAGAACGGATCAGCCTCAGCCGGAGCGCCCAGCGCTGCCTCCGCCTCGATGATCCGCGTCAAGGTCGCCAGCGCCAGTTCGTCGCTGCGGAAAAACAGGTAGCCATCCCCGCCCTGAAAGCTCGCTTCCGGCTCCAGCGCAATGCCGCCCGCCGCAAAGCGCCCGCGCGCCCAGCGGCTCAGCGGCCAGGTTAGCCGGTCGGCAAAGCCAGTGGGATGCGCGCCGCGGCCCATGCTCTCGCCGTGGGTGTTAAAAACCAGCGCCGCCACATCGGTGAGGCCCGCGCCCTTCATCGCCGCCGCCAACCGCCCTTGCAGCCGCTCGATCGCCAGCGCCGCCGGAAGCTGCCCCATGAAGCGCCCGGCATCGGAAAAGCCCGTCTGCACCGAAACCCGCCCGCGCGCCCGCGCATATCTGCGGTAGGAGTCCTCGGCGAGCAGCGCCTCCAGAAACCGCCCGCCATGCTCCAGCGCCGCTTCGGTCTCGAACAGCGGCGAGACGTCGACTTTGCCTTCGATCCCGAACAGCTTGGCGAAATAGAGCGCCGCCAGAACCGTCTGCGGCTGCTCGCACTCGGCAATCAGCATGCGGATCGGCGCATCGGCATCGATGTGATGAAGGATCTGCGCCATCACGAGGAACTGCCGCATCGCGGTCGATGTCTCGATGGCGAGCGCGGCAAAGTTCACCCGTAGCGGCGTCACTTCGGCCAGCAACTCGCGCAGCTTCGAAAGCGCGCTCTTGCTCGCAAGATCCAGCGTGCCTTCCGGATCGATCCGCCGCCGCAGCGCATTGAGCAACTGCGACGAGTTCACGCGGAAGTGGATCCAGCCCATGCCGAGCCCATCCGCCCGCATCGCGCCCGCCAGCACCGCGAGCTGGATCGCCGCATCACCCGAAGCCCCGCGCGCCTCCGCCTCCAGCGCCGCAATCACCGGTTCCAGCGAAAGCAGCTTGTCGGGATGCGCCGCCGTCAGCCGGTTCGCCGCCGCTGCCAAGGCTTCGGGCTCGCCGCCCAGCGCGCCAAACTCAGCCGCCAGTTCGCCCGCATGCGCTGCCCCGCCGCGCAAAGCGCCGAGCAACGCGTGCTCCGGCACCACCGCCTCCAACGCCGCCGCATAGCTCGCCAGCCGCCGCGCCTTTTCGGCCAAACGAAACGCGATGGAGGTAGACCACGAAATGTCGGTCCGCCCATCCATGTCATAGCCGACCCAGCTGGCAAACCGGAACGGCAGCGGACGAAAATCGAGCCAGCGCCCCGGCCAGCGCTTCTGCGCATGGCCCAGCAGCACCCCATTGATCCGGTCGCGCGCGGCGCCTGCGCGCTCGATCGCCGCCAGCGCCTCGTCGTGTTCATAGGCCAGCGTCACCGGCGGACTGGCCTGCGGTACGGTGCAGACGGTCGCGGCCATAGGATCGTCCGCCAGCGCCGCCTCGGCCACCGCATCGGCGTCCGCCGGACTCAGCAGGAAGGTCGGGTGCGCGGTAAACACCGCATGGAGCAGCGGGCGTTCCCACCGCGCGCGAAATTCGGCAAAGCCGTCTTCCTCGTTGAGCAGCGCCGCCATCCGCGCGAGGTTGTCCTCCGGCGCAGTCGGCGCGATCAGCGCGCGCAGCCGCGCCGCGCGGGCCTGCAGCCCCTCGCACTCCAGCGCCGCGACCAACCCTTCGAACGCCGCCAGATCGAGCGCGCCGCTTTCCAGCTGGCGGGACAGGTCGTGGCTCAGCTGGAATACGGGATTGAACAGCGGGGTCTCGGCGGTCTGTCGGTGCAGCTGCCGCAGTCGGTCCCTCAATGCATCGACCGTATCCATGGGCTTGGCTGTCCTTGTCTTGCGTTTCACCCCCAAGGGGTCACTGCGGGCCGAGCGCTGCTGCCGCACGCGCTGCCGCCTCGATTGCAAGCGCATCGGGAGCGCCTTTCCCCACCACCCAGCTGCCGCCGACGCAGAGTACTGGCCCGAACCCGAGCCATTCCGACGCGCTATCCAGAGTGATCCCCCCCGTGGGGCAAAACTGGCACTGGTGGAACGGCGCGGCAAGGGCCTTGAGGGCGGGCAACCCGCCGGACGTGGATGCCGGGAAGAACTTGAAATGCTTGAGGCCCAGATCGAGCCCGCGCATGAGATCGCCGGCGCTCGAAATGCCCGGCAAAAACGGAATGCCGGAGGAAACCGCGGCGCTGCCAAGCCGGTCGGTCAGGCCGGGCGAGACGATGAACTCCGCGCCAGCGTCGATCGAGGCCTTAAGCGTCTGCGGATCGGTCACCGTACCCGCGCCGACAATCGCGCCCTCCACGCTGCGCATCGCGCGGATCACATCGAGCGCCGCCGGGGTGCGCAGCGTGACTTCGAGCACACGCAGCCCCCCCGCCACCAGCGCGCGCGCAATCGGCACGGCATGGGCCACGTCCTCGATCACCAGCACCGGGATCACCGGGGCGGTACGCATGATGGCTTCAATCGGTTTCATGGGCTCTCTCGCGTTCAGGGTGGCCATAGACCTAGCGCGCGCGCCGACACCTTGCAGCCGCTAAACCCCAAGGCGCATAGCTATTCTTCCTAAATCGCCGAACTGAAGCTGCGCTCCTCGCCGCGATAGGCATCGAACACCGCCGCAATCGCCCGCGCATAAGGCGCCGCCCCCGCCTCCAGCCGCAGCCAGCCGTTCTGGGCGCTGACAAGGCCCGCCGCCGCAAATGGCTTTAGCCGCTCCGACGCGCTGAGCATGAGATCGGCGTCGATCTTCGCCATGCCCTGGCACAGCAGCCCCTCGATCAGCGCGGCGCGGCGGCGGTCCTCGGTGCCGGTTTCCAACCCCTTGCGCCCGGCGAGCAGGTCCGCGCCGACCAGCATACGGTAGCGGCCCGGGTTCTTCTCGTTCTGCACCATCAGGCCCGGCAGCTCGCTGATCGCCGATGCGCCAAAGCCCAGCAGCACCGAGGCCGGATCATCGGTGAAGCCCTGGAAATTGCGCCGCAGCGTGCCGTTCAATGCCGCGCGCGCAAGGCCGTCTCCGGGCAGCGCGAAGTGATCGAAGCCCACCGCCTGATAGCCTGCATCGATCAGCTGCCGCGCGCCCAGCGCCGCCATGCGGAAGCGCCCGCGCTGGTCGGGCAGATCGCTCGCATCGATCCGGCGCTGGCGCGGGATCATGTGCGGCACGTGGGCATAGCCGAACAGCGCGATGCGGTTTGGCGCCAGCCGCGCGGTCTCCGCCAAAGTCTCGGCCAGCACCGCCTCGCTCTGGTGCGGCAGCCCGTACATCAGGTCGAAATTGATCGAGCCCACGCCCGCCGCGCGCAGGCCGTCCACGGCCCGCTCGATCATTTCCAGCGGCTGCACCCGGCCAATCGCCGCCTGCACCGCCGGATCAAGCGTCTGCACGCCAAGGCTCACGCGGGTCACGCCGATGCCCCGGATCGCGGTCAGCCAGTCTGCCGTTAGCGTGCGCGGATCAAGCTCGATCGACAGCGCCGGGCGCACGAAGCGGAAGGCCAGCACCAAGGCATCGATCAGCCGCACGAACTCGGTCGGCGCGACGGCGTTGGGGCTGCCTCCGCCAAACGCGATGCGTTCGATGCGCACCGAAGGATCGAGCACATCGGCCACCAGCGCAATCTCGCGGTGCAAGGCTTCGAGATAGGCGGTCAACCGGGTGCGCTTGCCCGCCGCGCCGGT
>CANEVG010000272.1 GCA_947442095.1 Sphingomonadaceae bacterium | reverse complement strand
CCTCCTGGATGTGGGCCCGGTTATGGGCTCCGTTTTGGGGCACTTTCAGGCGAACTCTCCCGTTCGTCGGCGCCGGCAGGGTGGTGGATTGCAGGAGCGTTTCGAACGAAGGCGCAAATAGGCGTTCCAGCGTCTGCTGCAAGTGCGAACAAAGCACGTGCAATTGCGTTTCATGCATGTGATGTTCAAAAAGCACACATCGCAGATGCACAGGGAGTTTCAGCCATTCTCTGTGTGGTATCGAGGGCCATTAGTACCTGATAAGATCAAAATTACCCATAAGTGCAGGCTGCGCAATCGTCTGAGTGACCTTTTTTGCGGCCTTGCTGGACAGGTGCAGCGCGCGCCATTATCCGCTGCGCATGAGCATCCAGCCTTCAGAATCAATCCTAATCGTCGACTTCGGCAGCCAGGTTACCCAGCTGATCGCGCGCCGCGTGCGCGAGGCCGGGGTCTACTCGGAAATTGCCCCGTTCACGCAGGCCGAAGCCGCTTTTGCGCGGATGCAGCCCAAGGGCATCATTCTGTCCGGATCGCCTGCCAGCGTTTGTGACGATGGCAGTCCCCGCGCGCCGCAAGTGCTGTTTGACAGCGGCCTGCCGATCCTGGGTATCTGCTATGGCCAGCAGGTGATGAGCCAGCAGCTTGGCGGACTGGTTGAACCGGGGGATTCGGGCGAGTTCGGCCGCGCGTTCCTGACAGTGACCGAACCTTGCGCGCTGTTCGACGGGCTTTGGCAACCGGGCGAGCGTCATCAGGTGTGGATGAGCCACGGTGACAAGGTCACGCGCTTTGCCCCCGGCTTCAAGATCGTCGCGGTGTCCGATGGCGCGCCCTTTGCCGTAATCGCGGATGAAGAACGCCGCTACTACGGCACGCAGTTCCACCCGGAAGTGGTCCACACACCCGATGGCGGCAAGCTCATTGCTAATTTCGTGCGCCATGTCTGCGGCTGCGCGGGCGAATGGACCATGGCCGAATTCCGCAAGACCAAGATTGCTGAAATTCGCGAACAAGTCGGCACATCTCGCGTGATCTGCGGGCTTTCAGGCGGGGTGGATTCGGCAGTGGCGGCCGTGCTGATCCACGAAGCCATTGGCGACCAGTTGACCTGCGTGTTCGTCGATCACGGGCTGATGCGCATGGGCGAGGCTGAGCAGGTGGTCGGCCTGTTCCGGAACCACTACAACATCCCGCTCGTTCACAAAGATGTTTCGGCGCTGTTCCTTGGCGGGCTGGCAGGCATCACTGATCCGGAAGCCAAGCGCAAGTTCATAGGCAAGACCTTCATCGATGTGTTCGAGGCCGAAGCCAAGCAGGTCGGCGGCGCCGATTTCCTCGCCCAAGGCACGCTCTATCCAGATGTGATCGAGAGCGTCTCGTTCACTGGCGGGCCTTCGGTCACGATTAAGAGCCACCACAACGTGGGCGGCCTGCCCGAACGCATGAACATGAAGCTGGTCGAGCCCTTGCGCGAACTGTTCAAGGACGAAGTGCGCGCGCTGGGCCGCGAACTGGGCCTGCCCGAAGTGTTCGTCGGTCGCCATCCCTTTCCCGGACCCGGCCTTGCCATCCGCATCCCTGGTGAAGTGACCCACGAGAAGTGCGATATCCTGCGCAAGGCCGATGCGATCTACCTCGAGGAAATCCGCAGCGCCGGGCTCTATGATGCGATCTGGCAGGCGTTCGCCGTGCTGCTCCCGGTGAAGACTGTGGGCGTGATGGGGGATTTCCGCACTTATGACAGCGTGTGCGCCTTGCGCGCAGTGACCAGCACCGATGGCATGACCGCCGACATCTACCCCTTCGACGCTGGGTTCCTGAGCCGCGTGGCGACGCGCATTGTCAACGAGGTCAAGGGCATCAATCGTGTGGTCTATGACTACACTAGCAAGCCGCCCGGCACGATCGAGTGGGAATGATTTTCGCCCCTCTACAACACCCCAGACCGCGAAAGAATGCGACATAAACCGGCGATATAAAACAGATTTTTATCACTGACATTCGGTAACAATCGGTGGGCAGCATTCAAATTTGTCGGCTGCGCTGACGGTATCACTCGGTCTTGCCTCCCCATAAAACGCTCGTTACCGCCAGGGTCACAACAGCCCCTGACGGTAATTTTTTCGATCAAAACTTTGAAAAACATAGGTTTTTCGGGTCGGCAGAAGTGCGTTTTGGGGTGACGGTAAAAATTCAGGAGCTACCTCTCATGCTGACCGATGCTGCCCTCAAGAATATGAAATCAAAAGATAAACCCTATAAGGTGACCGACCATGGTGACGTGCAAATCGGAGTGGAGCACCCATTGTGGCAGGCGATGGCTAGGTTGTTCCCGGAGGTATTTAATGGTGTCGTACGTGCCGAGTTACAGGATCTCAGTCGGCTACCGAGATGGGCTTTGCCCGCAGGCATGCTGTAGCTGCTCTATTTCTGTCCGAAGTATGTCTACATTTTTCGGACACTCCGGCATGGACAATGTCCGAAATTGTGATACAAATTTCGGACATGGATGCTCAATCGCCTCGCCTCAAAGCCCTCATCCTCGACCGCATCGGCCAAGCCGTGGCGGGGGCTGTCTGGACACCCACAGATTTCCTCGATCTTGGCGGACGCGACGCGGTAGACAAGACGCTCCAACGTCTCGTCAAATGGGGTGAATTGCGGCGGATCGACCGTGGGCTTTATGACAAGCCGCAGTTCAACAGCCTGACCCAGCAGCAAAGCGCTCCCGATCCAAGGGCTGTCATCGACGCCGTTGCACGGCGCGACCAGATCCGCGTGCTGGTCGACGGCATGACCGCTGCCAACGCTCTTGGCTTCACAAATGCCGTGCCGGCAAAAATTGTCGTGCACAGCGAAGCCCGGCCCAAGTCGATCAAGCTCTGCAATCTCGTCATCACGTTCAAGCACACGGCTGCCAGCAAACTTCATTGGGCGGGTCGTCCCGCCATGCGCGTCGTGCAAGCCCTCCACTGGCTGCGCGACACGATGCCGGGCGACGATGATGGTCAATGGCACCAGAGATTGGCCAGTCTGCTGGCTGATCCCGTCCATGGGGCAGACCTGCGGGACGATCTTGCCGATGGAATGACGACACTTCCATCCTGGATGCAGGACATGCTGCGGCCACTCATCGCCAATGAAGTATCCGCCGCATGAATGCCGCCTTTGACGAAATTCTGCGCGCAGAGGCGCAGACCCGAAGCGGCCTGTTCGCCGCAACAGCACAGCGCCTTGGCACGACCCCGCAGAATGTCGAAAAAGACTTCTGGGTGTGCTGGACGCTCGATGCGGTGTTCAACGGGCTGGGCGACGGCCCCCGCCTGCTGTTCAAAGGCGGCACATCGCTTTCCAAGGCTTTCGGGCTGATCCAGCGCTTTTCAGAAGACATCGACGTCACGGTCTTCCGCGACGATCTCGGAATTCCGGCATCCGTCGAAGAACTCGCCGCGTTGAGCGGGAAAAAGCGCTCTGCAGCGCTGGATGCGATCAAGGAGGCCTGTGAAGTCTATATCAACGGCCCGCTTGGAGAACGTCTGGCGACTATATGCGCTGAAACGTGCGCGCGCGCGGGACTTGGCCAAGGCGCCATTACCGTAAAAGCCGACGCACATGACCGGCAGACATTGCTGCTTGGCTATCTCAGCGTCACGCCAACAGATGCCTACATCGCCAAGTCCGTCAAAATCGAATCCGGCGCAAAGTCAGCCCTCGATCCCAATTCGGTGCGGACGATCACGCCCTATGTCGACGCCGACGTTCCGGGGATTGACCTTGCGGTGCCAGGGATCACCGTGGTCGATGCGGAACGGACGTTCTGGGACAAGGTCGTGATCCTTCACGGCCTGCGCCGCTGGTATGACATTCGCGGACTGCTCCGCGGCAATGGCCAGCGCATTTCACGGCACTAATACGATCTCTTCCGCATGCTCCAGTCCGACAGCGGCAAAGCAGCAACGAAGGATGCTGCGCTGGGGGCAGATTGCGTCGCCCATGCCCGAATGTTTTTCAATCGACCCGATTTCGATCTGCCATCAGCACAGCCACCCACATTTGCCCTGTGCCCGGATGGCGCGATGGTGGACGATCTGCGGCAAGACTATCGCGCCATGAGCGTGATGATCTTTGGCGAACCACCCGAGTTTTACGCGGTGATTGAGGCCATTGCCGCGCTGGAGGCCGAATTGAACGCTCAAGGGGCACAATCGTGACGGGCTTCTTTCAACGGCTCTTCTCGAAGCGGGAAGCTGCACATGAACCTTCGCCCCCTCCACTCGCAGGCCGGCTCAAAATCGAGGAGTTCGGGCATAATCTTGTCAGCATCGATGCGCGTGATTTTATTGGCCACCAGGCCGTATCGCCCAACAGGTGCTACCGCCTGATCTGGGCGGACCGGACGCCTGAGGGCAGCCGAGGCGGGCATCGAAGTGGAGGACACGGGTCATGGTCGCTGCTTCTTGATGACAGGATCGTAACGACTGGAAGTCTTGAACGACCGCAGGAGGGCTGTGTTGCTGACAACGGCACAGTGATCCTGCACGACTGGATGTTCGGTGAGGGTCTGAAAGGGGGTATTGTCGCGTTCGCACCGGACGGCACCCAGTTGGTAACACAGCAGTTTGCCGCCAATTTGATGAGCAACAGTCTGTCACCCGACGGGAAGTTCGCGATCTGCCAGACTGCCAATGCGCCCGGCAGTGCCGACAGCTGTCGCCACATGCTCTTCGATCTTGCTGCCGGCCGCGAGATGGCGCGGTGGGAAGTCGAGACGGTGTCGCGGGACGTCTCATGAAGGCGCTAAGGCGACAGCTAGATTTACGAAATGTCGCCCTGACCTCATCAGCTTGCCAGGAGGTGGTCTCCTAGGAGGTTTTGATGGGTCGCCTGGACAGCGAGGAGCGGACGGCGGTGGCGGCTTTATTGAAAAAGGGGCATTCCCCGAGCGCGGTTGCGCGCCTTTTGGGGGGTCATGGAAGGAGCAGTTCGATATCATCGGCGTCGCCCGGCGATCGAATTTGTCGTTGCACAGATTGTGCTGTCGGCCAAGGGCACCATCTCGCGCAGCTGGTGCCGCCTGATGGTCTTCCTGATTTCCAAAGGCTCACTCTGACCCATGCCCAATCTCCTTCGCGGCTGTCGCTGGCGATTGAGAACGATAGGTGCCGATGCGCCAGAT
>CANEVG010000271.1 GCA_947442095.1 Sphingomonadaceae bacterium | reverse complement strand
TGGTGGGGGCCGGGTTCGAACCGGCAGAAGACCGCGCGCTCGCGGGGCATGAACTCATCGTCAAGATCTGGACCGGTGTCCGCCTTGCGGGTCGATCTGCGCCGGCCGAATTTCCCAGACTGGTAGCCCTATGACCACAAGTTTCGATCAACTCCGCGAGGCCCGCACCGCACTGGATGCCCCGCTGTTTGCCGGCCTGCCTGGTGATATCCGCGTGTCATTCGAATTCTTCCCGCCGCGCACGGAAGCGTTGATGGAGCAGCTCTGGGAGGTGGTGACCACGCTCGCTCCCTTGCGCCCCAACTTCGTCTCGGTCACCTATGGCGCGGGCGGCTCCACGCGCGACCGCACGCATGGCACCGTCGCGCGGATCATCAAGGAGGCGCGCCTTCCCGCAGCCGCGCACCTTACCTGCGTGGACGCCAGCAAGGCCGAAATCCGCGAAGTGGCCGAAAGCTACTGGGAAGCGGGCGTGCGCCACATTGTCGCGCTGCGCGGCGATATGGGCGCACCGGGCGTGCCGTTTACCCCGCATCCCGATGGCTACACCAGCGCAGCCGAGCTGGTTGCGGGCCTGAAAGCCATTGCGCCGTTCGAGATCTCGGTTTCGGCCTATCCCGAAACCCACCCTGATGCGGCCAGCCAGCAAGCGGATATCGACAACCTCAAGCGCAAGCTCGATGCCGGGGCTAGCCGCGCGATCAGCCAGTTCTGCTTCGAGCCGGAAATTTTCTTCCGCTTCCGTGACAAGCTGGCCGCGGCCGGGATCTCCGCGCCGGTGCTCCCGGGCATCCTGCCCGTTTCCAATGTCGCGCAGACGCGCAAGTTCGCCGCTGCCTGCGGGGCGCAGATCCCGGCGTGGATGGACGGCCTGTTCGAGGGGCTCGATCACCACCCCCCCTCGCGCCAGCTCGTCGCTGCCACGGTATGCGCCGAGTTCTGCCGCCGGCTCTATGCAGGCGGTGTGCGTGATTTCCACTTCTACACCTTGAACCGCGCCGAGCTCTCTTACGCTATATGCCACTTGCTCGGCCTGCGCCCCGCACGTTCATCAATGGACAAAGCTGCATGACCCTGACGCCTTCACCTGCCCGGGCGGCCCTGCTCGAGCAGGCCCGCCAGCGCATCCTCATCACCGATGGTGCGTTTGGTACCGAGATCCAAAACTGGAAGCTGACCGAGGCCGACTATGCGGGCAATCTCGCCCTTGCACGCGATCAGAAGGGCAACAACGACATCCTCGCGCTCTCCGCGCCGCATGTCCCCGAATCGATCCACCGCGCCTATTTTGCCGCTGGAGCCGATATCGCCGAAACCAACACCTTCTCGGCCAACCGCATCAGCCAGGCCGACTATGCGGCCGAGCATCTGGTGCGCGATATCAACCTCGAAAGCGCCAAGCTCGCGCGCCGGGTGGCCGATGAATTCCAGGCCGACGATGCCGAAAATGGAGTAATCAGGCCAAGGTTCGTCGCGGGGGCCATCGGGCCAACCAACAAGACCCTCTCGCTCTCCCCTGATGTTAACGATCCGGGCTTCCGCGAGATCGACTGGGATTTCCTCGTCGAAGTCTACCGCGAACAGGCCGAGGCACTCGTCGAAGGCGGGGCTGACTTCATTCTGGTCGAGACCGTGTTCGACACGCTGAACGCCAAGGCCGCAATCATGGCGGTGCGCCTCTTGGAAGAGCAGCTTGGCCGGGAAGTGCCGATCATGCTCTCGATGACGCTGACCGATCTTTCGGGCCGCAACCTCTCGGGCCACACGGTCGAGGCGTTCTGGTATGCGGTGCGCCATGCACGGCCGCTGACGATCGGCCTCAACTGCTCGTTTGGCGCGTCGCAGCTGCGCCCCCATGTCCGCGCGCTCTCGCAGATCGCCGACACCCTGATCATGGTCTATCCCAACGCAGGCCTGCCCAACGAACTCGGCGCGTATGACGAAATGCCCGAAACGACTGCGGGCCTCGTTCACGAATGGGCCCAGCACGGCCAGGTCAATGTGCTGGGCGGCTGCTGCGGCTCGACACCCGAACATATCGCCGCCATCGCCCGCGCCGTGCGCAGCCTACCGCCGCGCGTGCAGCCCGCCCACCAGACCGCAACCGCGCTGGCAGGGCTCGAACCGTTCGTGATGGCCTTATGACCACCCATGAACTTATTGATCGCCTCAATGCGGCAGGCATCAAGTTCTCTCTCACAACGGTGCGAGATGACGCGGTGATGTTCGAGATCGCAGTTCCCGGTCAGCGCTGGGAAGCTGAAGTGTTTGCAGATAACCGTATTGAACTTGAACGGTTTATCTCCAGTGGTGAGATTGAGGACGAGCCTGTTTTGCTCACCTTGATCAACGAATTCAAAGATTGAGACAGATGACTACCCAGACTGCCCCCCGCCCCTCTGGCTCCTCGTTCGTCAATGTCGGCGAACGCACCAACGTCACCGGCTCCGCCGCGTTCAAGAAGCTGATCCTTGCGGGTGATTATCCCAAGGCAGTCGAAGTCGCGCGCCAGCAGGTGGAAAACGGCGCACAGATCATCGACGTTAACATGGACGAGGGCCTGCTCGATGCGGTCCACGCCATGACCACGTTCCTCAAGCTCATCGCCGCCGAGCCTGATATCGCGCGCGTGCCGGTGATGATCGACAGTTCGAAGTGGGAGGTGATCGAGGCGGGCCTCAAGTGCGTGTCGGGCAAGCCCATCGTCAACTCGATCTCGATGAAGGAAGGCGAGGAGGCGTTCCTGACCGCCGCGAGGCTGTGCATGGCTTATGGCGCAGCGGTCGTAGTGATGGCCTTCGATGAAAAGGGGCAAGCCGATACCAAGGCGCGCAAGGTCGAGATCTGCGCGCGCGCTTATGATCTGCTCATCGGCATCGGCTTCCCCGCCGAGGATATCATCTTCGATCCCAACGTGTTCGCTGTCGCCACCGGCATCGAGGAGCACGACCGCTACGCGCTCGATTTCATCGAGGCCGCCCGCGAAATCCGCGAGCGCTGCCCGCATGTCCACATCTCGGGCGGGCTATCGAACCTCTCGTTCAGCTTCCGCGGCAACGAGACGGTGCGCCGCGCGATGCATTCGGTGTTCCTCTATCACGCGATCCCGGCGGGGATGGACATGGCCATCGTCAACGCCGGTCAGCTCGATATCTACGACCAGATCGACCCGGTGCTGCGCGAGGCCTGCGAGGACGTGGTGCTCAATCGCACCCCCGCCAACGACAACGCCAACGCTGCAGGGCAGACCGCCACCGAGCGCCTGATCGAGCTTGCCGAAAGTTACAAGGGCAAGGACGCCGTCGCCGAAAAGGCCGCCGAGGAATGGCGCGGTTGGGACGTCGTACGCCGGCTCGAGCATGCGCTCGTCAAGGGCATCGACATGTACGTTGTCGAGGATACCGAGGAGGCACGCGCTGCAATTTTCGCGCGCGGCGGCCGCCCGATCGAGGTGATCGAAGGCCCCTTGATGCAGGGCATGAACACGGTCGGCGATCTGTTCGGCTCGGGCAAGATGTTCCTGCCGCAAGTGGTTAAATCCGCGCGCGTGATGAAGAAGGCGGTCGCCCACCTCATTCCGTTCATCGAGGCGGAAAAGCAGGCCGGTGCGCGCCCCAAGGGCCGGATCATCATGGCGACGGTGAAGGGCGACGTCCACGATATCGGAAAGAACATCGTCGGCGTCGTACTCCAGTGCAATGGCTACGAAGTGATCGATCTGGGCGTCATGGTGCCGTGGTCGAAGATCCTCGAAGTGGCCAAGGCCGAGGATGTCGACATGATCGGTCTCTCGGGCCTCATCACCCCTTCGCTCGACGAGATGGTGACGGTGGCCGAGGAAATGCAGCGTGCCGGGTTTGAAATCCCGCTGCTGATCGGCGGCGCGACGACGAGCAAGGTTCACACCGCGCTGCGTATCGAGCCCGCCTACAAGGGTCCGGTGATCCATGTGCTCGATGCCAGCCGCGCGGTCGGCGTCGCCAGCCAGCTTCTGTCTGACACGCAGCGCGATGCCTTCGTCGCGGCGACCGCCAGCGAATACCAGCACGTGCGCGATGTGCGCGCGGGCAAGGAAGCCTCGATCCTCCTGAGCCTCGCCGATGCGCGCGCCAACGCCTTCATGCCCGATCTCTCGGAAAAGGCCCCGCCGCCCGAACAGCCCGGAATCCATGTGTTCCCCGAATGGGACCTCGCCAATCTCGCCGAATGCATCGACTGGACGCCCTTCTTCCGCGCATGGGAACTGGCAGGCAATTTCCCCGCCATCCTTGATGACGAGATCGTCGGCGAAAGCGCGCGTGGGCTCTGGGCCGACGCGCAGAAGATGCTGGGCCAGATCATTGCCGAAAAGTGGTTCACCGCACGCGGTGTGGTCGGCTTCTGGCCCTGCGCACGCGAGGAAGATGATGTCGTGCTCCACCTCGCCGAGGAAGAGCGCCACGTGCGCCTGCCGTTCCTGCGCCAGCAGATCCGCAAGAGCCGCGACCGCAAGAACATGTGTCTTGCCGATTTCATCGATCCGCAGGGCGATTGGCTTGGCGGCTTCGCGGTCGGCATCCACGGCATCGAAACGCACCTCGAACGCTTCCAGGCCGCGCACGACGATTACTCCGACATTCTGCTGAAGGCGCTGGCGGACCGTTTTGCCGAGGCCTTTGCCGAGCGGCTCCACCAGCATGTGCGCACCACGCTCTGGGCCTATGCTCCGAGCGAGCAGCTCACCACCGAGGCGCTGATCCGCGAGCAGTTCCGCGGCATCCGGCCCGCACCCGGATATCCTGCCTGCCCCGATCATAGCCTCAAGCCGATCCTGTTCGATCTACTCTCTGCGCCGGAAAACACCGGCATCACCCTGACCGAATCGCAGGCCATGCTGCCGACTGCTGCCGTTTCCGGCTTCTACTTCGCGCACCCCGAAAGCCAGTATTTCGGCGTCGCGCGCGTTGGCCGCGATCAGGTTGAAGACTATGCGGTGCGGCGCGGTTTCGATCTGCAGACGACGGAGCGCTGGCTGCGGCCCAATTTGGACTAGGGACGAGTACCCTCAGCGGGCAACAGCCCTTGCCCGCTGGAAGTCCTAAAGACCGTTGCAGGATAGCACTTCAGAAATCTTCCTGATCGCGCCGACAATCATCCTCGCGGCGCCTTGTGCCGTGTGGCGGCTGCTGCGCACCGACACTTACACGCCGCTGGTTGTCGTCCA
>CANEVG010000270.1 GCA_947442095.1 Sphingomonadaceae bacterium | reverse complement strand
TCGCGTTCTCAGGCGAGGCTTCCGGCGCTTCCTGGTGATAGACGAAAAAGCGCGGCAGCATGAACAGGCCCGCCATCCAGAAGATCACGAAAATGACATGGCCGGCCTTGAGCCAGAGATAGAGCATCGCGATTACCTGCAACATGTGAGCGATATTAGCGCTTTCGCAGCTAATCCGGAACTTGGGAATTGGTGCGGATCAAAGTGCACTGCCCGGGGCCTTTCAGCGCTCCCACCCACGCACCACTTCAAGCAGTCGCTCGACATGTGGGATCGGGGTGAACTGCCCGATACCATGCCCAAGGTTGAAAACATGCGGCCGGTCAGCAAACACATCGAGCACGCGGCGCGCGCCGTCTTCCAGCGCCGGGCCGCCCGCAAGCAGCAGCAGCGGATCGAGATTGCCCTGCACCGGCATTCCGGCGGGAAGGGTTTTCGCGGCCCACTGCGGATCGATCGTCTCATCTACACCGATGGCATCCACCCCGGTGCCCTCGGCATAAGCAGCCAGTTTCTCGCCTGCACCCTTCGGAAAGCCGATGATCGGCACGTTCGGGTGCAGCTTGTGCATTGCTGCGGTGATCTTCGCATTAGGCTCGATCACCCAGCGGTCGAACTGGCTCGGCGCAAGCGTGCCGGCCCAGCTGTCGAAGAGTTGCAGGCCTTCTGCGCCCGCTTTCACCTGTCCGCTGAGGTATTCGACCGTCACATCGACGATGGCGTCAATGATCGCTTGGAACGCACCTGGGTCGCGATAGGCCATTGCGCGCGTGTCATGCTGGTCGCGGCTGCCTTCGCCCGCGACCATGTAGGTTGCGATAGTCCAGGGACTGCCTGCAAAGCCCAGCATGGTGGTCTCAGGGGACATGGCGGCGCTGACCCTCGCCACTGTGTCGTAGATCGGCGAAAGACGCTCAGGCACCCTCCTGAGCGTCTCCAGACCCACATCGAGCAGCCGGGGTGAGAGCGCCGGGCCTTCGCCTGCCAGAAATTGCAAATCCTGACCCATCGCATAAGGCACGATCAGGATGTCAGAGAACAGGATTGCCCCATCGAAGCCGAACCGGCGCAGCGGCTGCAACGTGATCTCGGCAGCGGCCTCTGGATCATAGACAAGCGCGAGGAACCCGCCCTTGGCAGCCCTCAGCTCGCGGTACTCGGGCAGGTAGCGCCCGGCCTGCCGCATGAGCCAGATCGGACGGCGGGGGAGATTGGCTCCCTTGAGTGTTTCAAGAAGCGGCTTCTGGGCAGTGCTCGGCGCAGAGTGAGGCATTGGTCAGTCGGTCCAATACTAATCTATAGATTCTTTTGAATCAGATTGAGGAAGATAGTTGGCCCTGTGGAAAACGGGGATGACACGCATCTGCCCGAATTGTCCCGTCTCCTCCACAAAAAAGCGTGGATGCGAATCCGTGGGCCAGCGGGTGCAAGCACAAGTTGTCCCCGCTGTCCCCGACCTGTGGGTAAGCCAGGGCACCTGTGTGCAACAGGCCGGGTCTCGCGCCGAAGGTGGGGGTGGAATTGCAGCGCAAACTTGTCGCCGGTTTCATGCCGTGGTTTATCCTAGTGTCATCCACAGCTCCTTCCCGGGGCGGATCAGGAACCCCGATGGCGCGTCTGCACCTCCACCTCCTGTCGGATTCGACCGGCGAAACGCTCGAAATGATTGCCAAGGCAGCGCTCGCGCAGTTCGATGATGCCGATGTGATGCGCCATTTCTGGCCGATGGTGCGCTCGCAGCAGCATCTGGACCGGATCATGGGCGAAATCACGGCAAATCCGGGCCTTGTCTTGTTCACCATGGTCAATGCCGAAACCCGTGCGCGGCTTCAGAGCCGCTGTGCAGAACTGGGCTTGCCCAGCGTTCCTGCGCTCGATGCGGTAACGCTCGCGCTCGAAGCGCAGCTCGGGCAAGCCGCCAAGGGCCGGCCGGGCCGGCAGCATGCGATGGATGAGGCTTACTTCCGCCGGGTGGAGGCCATCCAGTTCACGATTGCCCACGACGACGGAATCGCTTGGGAGGACTGGGAAGCAGCCGATATTCTGCTTGCCGGGGTCTCGCGCAGTTCAAAGACACCCACTGCGATCTATCTTGCCAATCGGGGTTACCGCGTCGCGAACATTCCCATCGTCGTGGAAAGCCCGCCGCCGTCCGCGCTGTTCAGCTTGCGGCGGCCGTTGGTGGTCGGGCTCACCACAAGCCCGGAAAGGCTCATTCAGGTGCGCCGCAATCGGCTGCTCTCGCTCAACCAGTCGCCGGAGACAGCTTATGTCGACAACGACCATGTGGTGCGGGAAGTGCAGTATGCGCGGCGCATGTTTGCGGATAACGGCTGGCCGGTGATCGACGTGTCGCGCCGCTCGATCGAGGAAACAGCGGCTGCAGTGATCAATCTCTACAACGAACGGACCCCCGATTCGGGTGGTGGCAGCGGAGGAGGGCACGCCCTTTGAACTTCAAGGTATTATCGTGATCATTCTGGCATCACAAAGCGCAAGCCGCAAAGCCATGCTGGAAGCCGCCGGCGTTCCGTTCAAGGCGTACGGCTCTTCTGTCGATGAAGCCGAGATCAAGCGTGAGCTCATCGGGGTGCCGGGCAGCGAAGTTGCGCTCATCCTGGCCGAGGCGAAGGCGCTTGCTGTTTCCATGGGCGAGCCTGGCCAGCTTGTGCTTGGCGGCGATTCGCTCGTCGAGGTTTCCGGCCGTCTATTCGACAAGCCTGTCACGCGCGCCGATGCTGCCGCGCACCTTGCGTTCTTTTCCGGCCAGACAATGCGGCTTCATTCGGCTGCGGTCCTGATCCGCGACGGGGTGACGGTTTGGCGTCATGTCGAGACGGCGAAACTCAAGGTACGCACATTGTCTCAAGACTTTATCCAGAGCTATCTCGACAGCGAGTGGCCCGCGGTTGCGGCGTGCGTTGGGGTTTTTCGGATCGAGGCGATGGGCGTTCAACTGTTTGAAAATATCGAAGGAAGCCACTTCACTGTGCTCGGCATGCCGCTGCTCCCGCTGCTTGCTGCTTTACGCACCCATGCCAAGCTACCCGCATGAGCCGCGCGTACGCCGAAGTCATCGGCGACCCCATCGCCCAGTCCAAGTCGCCCGCGATCCATGGTTTCTGGCTTGGCCACCTCGGCATCGACGCAGACTACAGGGCTACCAGGGTCGGCTCGTGCGACCTTAGGGAATTTCTGAACACCCGCCGCGCCGATCCCGATTGGCGCGGCTGCAATGTAACGATGCCGCATAAGCAGGCGGTGATTCCCTACCTCGATCACCTCGATCCGCTCGCTGCAAGTGTCGGCGCGGTCAACACGATCGTTCCCGAAAACGGCGCCCTCGCGGGCTACAACACCGATGTACCGGGCTTCCTCGAACCGCTGCGCCCGCTGCTTGATCAGACCCACTATTTTCGCATGGCCCGCGTCCTCGGCACTGGCGGGGCAGCGCGTGCGATCGTCAAGGGCCTGGCAAGCGAGAAACTGGTGATCGTTCTGGCAGGCCGTGATCCCGCCAAGGCCCGCGCGCTGCTTGATGAACTGGATCCGGCCGGCGAACACCACGCCGCAAGCATTGCGCACTTTGCCGATCCGACCGACTTTGCCTTCGACGACCGTGAGAAGTGCCTCGATCTGGTCGTCAACGCCACTTCGCTGGGGATGACTGACCAGCCGCCGCTGGTTTTCGATCTCCGCCACGCGCCGCCCGGCTCAATTTTCTATGATATCGTCACGAGTCCGCTCGATACAGCCTTCCTCCAGTCCGCGCGGGCCGCGGGCTTCCGCACGGTCGATGGTCTGTCGATGCTGATTGGACAGGCCGACCATGCATTTCGAAGGTTTTTTGGTGCGCTGCCGCCGCGCGATCGGGATGCGCAGTTGCGTGTGGCGCTCGGCGCATGAGCAAGCTCTTCATCCTCGGTCTCACTGGCTCCATCGGCATGGGCAAGTCTGCGGTTGCGCTTATGCTGCGCGAACTCGGTGTGCCAGTGTTCGATGCTGACGCTGTCGTCCACCGTCTGCAGGGGCCTGGTGGCAAGCTGCTACCTGCCATCGAAGCGGCGTTTCCGGGTACGACTGGACCCGGTGGGGTCGACCGGCAGGCACTTGGCGCAAGGGTGTTTGGTGATCGAGCGGCGCTTGCGCGGCTGGAAGCGATTGTCCATCCGGCAGTGGCCGAGGAACGCGCAACCTTTCTGATCGAGCATGGCGGCGAACCGCTGGTCGTTTTCGATATCCCGCTGCTGTACGAAAAGGGCGATGGTAGCGGGCTTGACGCCGTCGTGGTGGTTTCTGCTCCAGCCGAGATGCAGCGCCAGCGCGTGCTGGCGCGGCCAGGGATGACGCCGGAAAAATTTGCCCAGATCCTGAGATTGCAAGTACCTGACGCTGAGAAACGGGTCCGCGCAGACCATGTCATCGATACCGGTGTCACACTTGCGCAGACCCGCGCCGAGGTCGCTGCGCTGGTAAAGTCCATCCGAGAAAAAAACCGGCGCTGAAGCCTTGCAAGGGCATGGTTGCAGGTCCAGACTGCAACGAATGCGTGAGATCGTTTTCGATACAGAGACGACCGGTCTGGACCCGCAAAGCGGTGATCGGCTCGTGGAGATTGGCTGCATCGAAATGGTTCATCGCGTGCCGACAGACTCGGTATTTCATGCCTATTTCAACCCCGAACGCAGCATGCCGCCTGAAGCCGAGGCGGTTCATGGTCTTTCCAACGCGTTCCTTGCAGATAAGCCTCTGTTTGCGCAGCACGCCGCCGAATTACTAGCGTTTCTGGGGGATGCGCCGCTTGTAGCGCATAATGCCGGCTTCGATTTCGGCTTCCTCAATGCCGAACTCGCACTCTGCAATCTTTCGCCAGTCGATCGCTCGCGCATGGTCGATACCGTAGCCATTGCCCGGCGCAAGCACCCCGGCGCGAAGCTCAGCCTTGATGCGCTATGTTCGCGTTATGGGATCGACCGGAGCCATCGGGTGCGCCATGGCGCACTGCTTGACGCCGAACTGCTCGCACAGCTTTACGTTGAGCTTATGGGTGGGCGGCAGATCGGGCTGGAGCTCACGGCAGAAGCGTCGGTGTCTCAAGCACCAACAGCGCTCCCAGTTGCTGTCGCTGCACCGCGCGGCCTGCGGCCACCCCGGCCACATGCCCCAAGCGCAGACGAACTTTCCCGCCATGCCGCGTTTGTCGGAAAGATCAGCG
>CANEVG010000269.1 GCA_947442095.1 Sphingomonadaceae bacterium | reverse complement strand
CAGATAGGTCTCGAGCCATGCCGGCACGACCGTGGGGGCATTTGTATCCACCTCGGTAAACAGCATGGCGGAGGCGGGCGGGCACATCGAGAATTGCGGGTAGGTGTCGCCGGCAAGGCTGGTTATCGTGCGTGAAGCCGCCGTCGAGGTTCCGCGATACCACTGCACACCTTCCACATAAAGTTTCCAGCGCGTGGCATCGTCTGTCGGCACCATATCGATGTTGAGGTCGGTTGCGCCGCTGGGAACCGGCGACATTGCCAGGTTCTGCACGGTCGCGCGCTCTTCGATGCAGCCGTTCCACCGCGCATTGGCAGTGGTCAGGCCGGTCACCCCGGGAGTGCCGTTCATCGCTGCCAGCGTGGGCATGTCATAAGTGCCGGCCGTGGGCACGGTCGCGGTCGCGGCAATGTTGGTGACGACGGGCACGTTGCCCATGCCCTTGAACGCCGTGACATCGAGCGTGGCGGCCTGGAATGTCCAGTTGGTGAACTGGAAGCGCGTTTCATACGTGGTGGTCGTGGTCGAAACGTTGCGCTGGCATGTGCCGAGCGCGCTGCTGCCGCTGCCCGAGACCAGCGTCCACGACCGCCAGGAATAGCTGGTGCTGGTCGTGGCCGCCGGGATCGGCCCGCCGCCGCTGACGGGATTGCCGCCGCTGGTCGGCCAACTGTTGGTGCCGTAGCTGGTGCATTGGGCCGAAGTGATGTTCGAACCATAGGTCTGGGTGGTGGGTACCGGCGTGCCAGGGCTGGGCACATTGACCGGCGTGTTGAAGTTGGCCAGCGCGGTTTCAAACGGCTGCGTGTCAGCGAAATAGTCCATCGGCAGGTCCCCGGAGGTGACGAGGTCCTTCACGTTCACGGTTGCTGAATAGGGCACGAAGCCGAACCGGATACGGGTGTTGGTCTTGTCCGTCACTGCCGCCGCCACCGTCGAATAGAAATCGCGGACTGCCTGACGCAGGCCGATAATGCGCGAGCCGGCCATAGAGCCGGTGGTATCAAGCACGAACATCACGTCGGCGCTCGCCATCTGCAGTTCGGCGCTGCACTCCACGGTGAGGTTGATCGTATTGTACCCGAACATGCCCATGACAGCCGTGGGCATCGTGGCGGAGGCGGTTCCGCTCACCGCAACGAGGCCGTCGGACGATGTGTTGAACACGATGGAGGTCGAATTTGTGGCGAGCGGGTTGAAGTTGAAGTCGAACATCTTCTGCGCCTTCGCCGTCTCCGCCGTGCTGTAGGTGCCGGTGGCCGCCATAGCCTTGCGGCCCGCGAGCACCCCCGCGTCGCAGGCGTTCTGCAGGCTGGTCTTGGTCATGTAGGCGCGCGCCATGTCGGTGCCGCTGCCCGCGAGGCTAACCAGCAGCATGATCGTTGCCAGTGCAATGCCCAGCGTGTTGCCAGCGGTATCGCGGCCGAGGCGGACCATCAGCGAGCGACTAGACCGAACGCTTCTGGCCAGAACGCCATCGGGCAGTGATCGCATCAAGGCACGAAGTGTGCCTCCAGGGGCTTTCGACTGGCGCGGCATGGAGCGGGTATCCTCACAGAGATCGGGCCGTTCCGGTCCCCACTACACTGCCGCGGCAGCAGCGCGAGAGGCGCCAGAACGCACTCAAGATCCATCCATGAAGGCAAATCGCCTTCCAAATCGTAAACAACGGGAAAAAAATTCTCACCCGCGCGCTACGCAAGATGCCCTAGGGAACCGCGTCCGATGGTAAACTCCCTGGTAAGTTTTCTGGCAGGTTTTGCAGCGCGCGGATCAGGCCTGCACACGGCCCGAAATACCCTTCGCGAAATCCCCGTTCAGATATCGACGCGCAATTCGGCCAGGAAGCGCCGGCCAATGGAATACTGGAACGCCCCATTGGCTGCGACCTGCCAGCCATAGTCATCGAGCACATTGGCCACCTGCAGCCGCAGCAGCGCCCGCGCGGAGGCGATGCTGAAGCGGTAGCGCGCACCCAGATCGAACGCCTCGCGCGGCGGGGCGACCAGCCGGTTGCTGATATTGCCGATCCGCCCGGACAAGGCTTCCGCCGCGATATCGAACGAAAGCGGCCCTTTGCCGCCACCAAGGCGCCAATCGAGGTTGAAGATGCTGCGCCGCCGAATGCTGCCGATCGGGCGCAGACCAATGCTGCCGTTCTCCACCAGTTCGCCGCTAATGCGCTGATCCAGCAGCACGTTGCCCAGCACCAGCGTGAGCCCGGGGCGCACGGTGCCGGTCAGCGAGATCTCCACGCCGCGGTTCGACGAGGTGCCAAGCTCGCGGTAGTTCTCCTGATCGTCGAGGTTGTAGTAAGGCTTCTGGATCTCGAACATGCCCGCGACCAGGCTGAGCGCGGGGCTGACAGCGTAGCGCAGGCCGAAATCGATCTGCCGGGTGCGGATGGCGGGCGGCACCGCGCCGCGATTTGCGGCATTGGCAGGCGCGACGGCCACTTCCTCGAACCCGCGCATGTATCCGCCATAGAGCGAAAGGCTGCGCGAAAGAGTGAGCGATCCAGTCACGCTGCCCGTCACCGGCCTGTCGCGCACGGAGGTGACCAGGCCGGCCGATGTGAAAGTGAGCGTCTTGTGATAGCGCGATCCGGACACGCCGAAATCGAGCAGGAAGCGGCCCGGAGCGCTCACCGTGTAGCCAAGGCCAAGCGTCGCCTGCCCGAACCTGTCCGTATCGTCCGGGCCAAACGCGAAGGTGGGCTTGGGCCGCTCATCGGCAAAGTTCAGGCTGCTGGTGCCCAGCGCTATCCTCTGAACCCCGCCGAAACGCCGGTTGCCGGTGCGCCCCCGAAAGCTGACCATCACGCGGTGCCCCAGCGCAGCGCCGCCGAAAGTGCGCGTCAGCCGCGCCTCGCCTGAAACCGTGCGGTCGATATTGTTTGCATCGACCACCATCACCCGGTTGGGCGTCGTGCCATCGGGCCGCGTCGCCAGGAACAGATCGGTGAAGTTGGGGTCCTGGTGCCGCTCGGCGCGGAATAGGCCGGCCTCGAACTGCCATCTGCCAAACGGCAGGCGGACCACTGCGCCCATCAGGTCCTGCCTGTTGTCGCGCTGGCTCCAGCTCTGGCCGACCATGGCGCGGCGCCGGATCTCGGGCGGCAAAAAGTCGCCGCCGGGAAAAATAGAGGGCGACGCCTCATCATCATAGGCCTGATTGCGGGAGACGAACGCGGTGACCACGGCGCCAGCATAGGGCCGCCAGGCGAGGCCGCCCGTGGCAACGTAGGCCTTGAAATCGCCGCCTTCGTGCCGGTTCTGCCGCCGCCTGGTGCCGCCAAGATAGACTTTGAGGCCATCCGCCAGGGGCTGCAGCACATCGATGCTCAGCACACTCGAGCCAAACTGGCCTCGTTCATAGCCGACCGTCAACTGGTCGGTCTCGCTGCTGACAGACAGCTCATAGTCGACGATCCCGGTCGGCGCGGGGAACGGATAGCCTTGCGCCGAAATGCCAACCCGCACCTTGCTGCCCCGGATCAGCCGGTTCGGCGGCCGGTCGACGGGCGCGAAATAGAGCCCGTCAATCCGCGTGTTTCCGGCATCGACCGGGTTGAAGCCGCGAACGTCGTCCACCGTGTAGAGCCCGACGCGCTCGTTGCCGATCGCCTGCCCGAAGGCGTCGCCGGCACTGGTAATGGTGTTGTCGTCCACCCGCTGCGCCAGCGCCGGGGAGGACCATGCGAACCCGGCCACCGCAACTGCCAGGCGGATGCACCGCAAGGGTGCCCCCGGCCTCAGCGTGCCCGAACCTTCGAAGTGGTGCATGGTCTTCCCGGCAAGAGCAGGGCACGCTAGAGAGCGTGCGGGCACGCCTTGCCCGGACAGCTGGTGCCCCGCAGACTTGGCATTGACTTTAGAAAAGCTTCTTCGCCTTCATAAAGCAAGCCTTTGCCATAAACTTCTGGTCAGAGAAGCGTTGCCTTGCAGCGCGCCGGCTTCGCCCAAGCACGCTTCCATACCGCACATGACCTGCCATGGGTGTTTTTCTCCGGCTGCGATTAGAGCCTGCCCCAGACTTGATCCGACACCATTTTCTGGATCATCCTGGGGCAAGAGTTTCCCGGCCGGGTTCACGGTGACGGGCTGGGTGCATCACCGGAATTCATTGGCGTGAACGGGGGCTTCTTGCTGACGGCACCGCGCGGCCGATCCTCGCTGTAGTATCTGCGCCCCTCGTCCATCTTTTCGCGGGCATCTGCAAACGTCAGGAACCAGTGGGTGTTCAATGGGTCGGCCCGGAAGCGCCCGTTGAACGCCTTGATGTCGGCATTGTCGGTAGGCTTGCCGGGCCGGGAGAAGTCCAGCGTCACACCGCAGGTGTAGGCCCACAGATCAAGGTCCTGGCCGATGAACTCGAAGCCCTGATCGACCCGGATGGTCTTTGGCTAGCCCTTTACGGCGCAGGCCGCGGATCTTCCGGCCCGTTGCCAGCTGGTCATGGACGAGCCGAAGGCCGCGCCCGCGGGGCGTCAATCCATGGCCCATACAGCATTCACGCGGGAGGCCGCGCAGCGGTCTTCCCTCACCTTTGCCTTTATCCTGTGCCTGGGCGTCTTGTTGCGGGGCTCCAGCCCCACCTCATTGTAAATCGTGTGTGTTCGCTTCGTGTTGTTCTTTCTGCCTTCCCGGCGAAGAAGAACGTGGACGCAGCGATAGCCATAGCGGATACGCGTCTCGTAGATCTCGCGGACGCGGGTTTCGATGCCAGCCTGCTCCCGGCGGATCGACACACCCCAATCACCGGCTCGCGTTTGCGAGCAGGCCTTACAGTTTTCGGCGAATGGCGTTCTGCAACATCTCCTTGTCCGCGGAGAGGTCCGCCACGAGCTTGCGCAGCTTCGAATTCCCGTCCTCCGGCTGCTTCAGCCGGCGCATGTCCGGTGGCAGCATGCCGCCGGACTTCTGCTTCCAGTTGAAGTCGGTCGCCCGTCTGATTCCTGCCTTGCAGCAGATATTCGCCATAGGAATGCCGTCAGCGTCCTGCTTCAGAATGAGCGCCTTCTGGGCTTCCACAACCTCGATGCCTTCATCGTCCCTCGCTCCCCCCAGCGATGGAGATTACGGCGAAAAACGCAAACTGAATGCGGTCCAGTTTTCAGAGATCAGATCAGCGGCATCCCGTGATGCCTGGCGACCGCGATACCGATACGCGCCAACCATTCGTGCGGCAGAGTGCCGCCGAGACAGGCAATGACCGCATGGTTGGCGATGAGCCGCCGGCCATCAGGCGTATCGATCT
>CANEVG010000268.1 GCA_947442095.1 Sphingomonadaceae bacterium | reverse complement strand
CGCTGGAACGGGCGAAAGCGATCGGTCTGCCGATCCCGGACGAATGCCGCCCGGGCGTGACCGCTAATCTCGCGCTGCTCACGCGCCATGCCCGCGTCGTGCTGGGCGAGGACGGCGCATGAGGACGGCGACGGACATCGCCGCTGCGGTGCGGGCGGGCGAGGTGACCGCCACTTCGGTCGCGGCGCGCGCTCTCGATGCGCTGGCGGCCGATCCGCATTTTGCGGTGACGCGCGTGCTGGCCGAGCGGGGCATGGCAGAGGCTGCGGCAGTTTCCGCCTTGATTGCCAGCAAACGCGATCCCGGACCGCTGGCGGGCGTCCCTTATGCGGTGAAGGACCTGTTCGATGTGGCGGGGCTGCCCACCACTGCCGGCTCCGCCGCACGCGCCGGGGCCCCGCCCGCAAAGGCCGATGCCGAGGCAATCCGGAGGCTCAAGGCAGCCGGCGCGGTGCTGTGCGGCACGCTGAACATGGACGCGTTCGCTTATGGCTTTGCCACGATCAACGCAGACCACGGCACGACGCGCAACCCGCATGCGCCAGCGCGACTGGCGGGCGGCTCTTCGGGCGGATCGGCGGCGGCGGTGGCAGCTGGGCTGGTCCCCTTTACGCTGGGATCGGACACCAATGGCTCGGTGCGCGTGCCCGCCAGCCTGTGCGGGCTTTATGGTCTGAAACCGGCGCATGGCTCGTTGCCGCTGGCCGGCACGTTCCCTTTTGCCGAGAGTTTTGACGACGTCGGGCCGTTTACAGCGAGCCTTGCGGATATGGCGCTGGTGTGGGGCGTGCTTTGCGGGGAGCCGATTACACTATCCCCAGACGCGCCGCGCATGGCGCGGCTGGGCGGCCGGTTCCGCGAGAATGCCGATCCGGCGCAGCTTGCGGCAATGGACGCAATCGCGCCCGATGCACCGCTGATCGAGCTGCCGGATATCGCCCGCGCGCGCAGCGCGGCCTTCGTGATCACCGCTTATGAAGGCGGGCACCTGCACCGCGGGTCCTTGGCGGCAAATGCCATGGCCTATGATCCGGCCGTGCGCGACCGGCTGATCGCGGGGGCCTTGCTGCCCGATGCGCTCTATGCGCGGGCGCTGGCGTTCCGTGCGGATTTTCTGGCGCGGCTTGAAGGGCTTCTGACCGATGTCGATGTGCTGCTTGCGCCCGCAGCGCCCTGCGCGGCGCCGCTGATCGCCGATCCGCAGATCATGATCGACGGGGCGCTCAGCCCGGCACGCGCCGACCTTGGCATTCATACCCAGCCGATCACGTTAACTGCGCTGCCATCGCTGGCCGTGCCGCTGCTGCGGCCCGGGTTACTGCCACTGGGTCTGCAGCTAATCGGCAAACCGGGCGGTGCGAGCGCTTTGCTGCGGCTGGCGGGCGAGCTTGAGGCCAGAGGAATAACCGGCGTGACCATGCCGGAACACGCATTTGCGGGGGAAATGACATGAGCGGTGAAGCGGCAAGCGTGGAACAGGGCCTGCTTGAACGCCAGTTCAAGCTGAGCGAGCGCGGCACCAGCGCGCGCACCGAAGTGCTGGCGGGCTTCACCACCTTTCTCACCATGGCCTATATCGTGCTCGTCAATCCGGCGATCCTGGGCCAAGCCGGTCTGCCGGTGGCCTCTGTCGCGGCAGCGACATGCTTTGCGGCAGCCTTTGCCTCGATCCTGATGGGCATGGCGGCAAACACCCCGCTGGCGCTCGCGCCGGGCATGGGGCTCAACGCCTATTTCAGTTTCACCGTGGTGCAGCAGATGGGTGTGCCTTGGCCGATCGCGCTGGGCTGCGTGTTCATCTCGGGCGTTGCGTTCCTGATCCTGACGCTGACCGGCGTGCGGCAGCTTATCGTCTCGGTCATCCCGCACCACCTGTTTGCCGCAGTCGCGGGCGGCATCGGCCTGTTCATCGGGTTTATCGGACTGAAGGGGGCAGGGATCGTCGTGGCCAATCCGGCGACGTTCGTGGCGCTGGGCAGCGTGACCCAGCCCGGTCCGGCGCTGGCGCTCTTTGGCCTGCTGGTGATCGGCACGCTGGCGGTGTGGAACGTGCGCGCGGCCATGCTGATCGGCATTGTCGTGACGACGATTGCGGGCTGGTTCATGGGCATGGTCCAAGTGCCGACCGAGCCTTACAGCCTCGCCGCGCTCACGGGTACGGCGTTCAAGCTCGATATTCCGGGTGTGTTCGGGCTTTCTGGAAAGGCCGGGCTGGCGCTGATCGAAATCCTCTTCGTGTTCCTGTTCGTCGATCTCTTTGACAATATCGGCACTTTGGTGGCCGTTACCAAACGTGCCGGGCTGATGGACGCGGCTGGCAAGATCCCTGGGCTCAACCGGATTCTCGTGACGGACGCTGTGGCGACGATGGTCGGCGCGGTGGCGGGCACGAGCACGGTAACAAGCTATGTCGAAAGCGCGGCGGGCGTGCAGGCGGGTGGGCGCACGGGGCTTACAGCGGTGGTCTGCGGGCTGCTGTTCTTCGCCGCGATGTTTGTCGCGCCTTATGCGAGCCTCGTGCCCCTGGCGGCCACCGCGCCCGCGCTGGTCGTGGTGGGCGGGCTGATGCTGCTGCCGCTGACCGAAGTCGATTGGGAAGACCCGATGGCGGCGATCCCGGCGTTCCTGACCGTCGCGATGATCCCGCTGACCTTCTCGATCGCCAATGGCCTTGCCTTCGGCATCACCGCGCACGCGCTGCTCAAGCTGCTCAAGGGGCAGGCGAGCATCAAAGACTGGTTCCTTTTCACGCTCGCCGCACTGTTCGTGGCGCGCTTTGCATGGATGGCTGCTGCATGATCCGCTTTGTTTGCCTTGCTTTCATGGCCTTATTCGCTGAACCCGCCTTGGCGCAGAAGCTGGATGAAACCCCGCGCACCGTGGTGATGACCGCGTTCTATCCCGAGTGGCACTCGCTCGTGCCCATGATCAAGGAGGCGCGCGAGCACACGATCAATGGCAGCACCTTCCTGACGGGTACGCTGGAAGGCAAGCCCGTGGTCTTGATGCAGAGCGGGGTCAGCGTGGTGAATGCCGCGATGAACACGCAATTGGTGCTCGACCGGTTCACCGTGAAGCGCATCGTGTTCTCCGGAATTGCCGGAGGCGTCGATCCGGCGCTGTCCATCGGCGATGTCGTGGTGCCGGAGAACTGGGGGCAATATCTCGAAGGCTCGTTCGCGCGAAAGACGAAGAAGGGCTGGATGCCGCCCGATGAAGGCCACCCGGAATCGCCCGCGAACTGGAACTTCATCTTTCCGCGCGGCACGCTGATCACCAGCAAGACCGCAAAGATGCAAAGGGTCTATCGCATCCCGGTCGATGCGCAGTTGCTGGCACTGGCGCGCAAGGTGGTGGCGGGCATTGCGCTCGAACGCTGCGTGCCGCCATCTGACAAGATGCGCGCGGAATCCGCGCTGTGCCTGCCGCGTACCCCCAAGGTCGTGGTGGGCGGGACGGGCGTGACAGCAGGCATCTATGCCGACAACGCGGCGTTCCGCATCTACCTCCAGCGCGCTTGGGCTGCGCGGGTGCTCGATATGGAAAGCGGACCTGTGATGCAGGTGGCGATGAGCAATGCGGTGCCCGCCATCGTGTTCCGCAGCCTGTCCGACCTTGCGGGCGGGGACCAGCACAAGAACATGGAATATACCTTCGAGCATCTCGCCTCGGCCAATTCGGCGCATGTCGTGCGTGCGTTCGTCGCGGCCCTGCCGGATTGATGGGGCCTGACTGATGGGGCTCAAGACCGTCTCCGGCCGCCACGGCATGGTGACCGCGCCGCATAGGCTGGCGGCGGAGGCAGGGCTGTCCGTGCTGCAGGATGGCGGCAATGCAGTGGAGGCGACCGTGGCGGTCGCGGCGTGCCTCGCGGTGGTCTATCCGCATATGACGGGGATCGGCGGTGACGGGTTCTGGGTAATCCACGAGCCCGATGGCGCGGTACGCGGCATCCATGGCTGCGGCGGGGCGGCGAGTTCGGCCTCTCTGGAGCTTTATGCCGGGCTGGATGCGGTACCGGTTCGCGGGCCTTTGGCGGCGAACACGGTCGCAGGGACGATTTCTGGCTGGCAGGCGGCGCTGGCCAGTGCGGGTGGCTCGCTGCCGCTGGAGCGGTTGCTGCAGGGTGCCATTGCGCACGGCGAGGCAGGCGTTCCGGTGACGGCAGGACATGCGGCGATTGCCTTGGCCAAAGGGCCGGAACTGCGCGGGCAGCCGGGGGCCTATGCGGCAACCTTCGAGCCGGAGGGGCGGCCTTTGCAGGCGGGCGATGTGCTGCGCCAGCCTGCGCTGGCGGCGACCTTGCGGCGGCTGTGTGCCGAGGGTCTGCAGAGCTTTTACACTGGCGCACTTGCGGCGGATATGGCGGCGGATCTGGCCATGCTGGGCAGCCCGGTTTCGGCGGCTGACCTTGCCGCGCATGTGGCGACGCGTCCTGAGCCGCTGACGACGCGGCTTTGGAATGCGCAGTTGTGGAACAGCGCACCGCCGACGCAGGGGTTTGCCTCGCTGATGATCCTAGGTCTGTTTGATCGGCTGAGTGCGCAGGCCGTGGATAGTTTCGCCCATGTCCATGGGCTGGTCGAGGCGACCAAGCAGGCCTTTCTCCTGCGCGACCAACATGTCGGCGATCCGGCTTATCATGATTTCGACTGGCAGGGCTTGCTCTCCGATCCCGCGGCGCTTGATGTGCTCGCGGCGAAGATCGATCCTGCCAAGGCGCTGGCCTGGCCGCAGCCGCCGCAGTGGGGTGATACCTGCTGGTTCGGCGCGGCAGACGGCGCGGGCCGCGTGGTCAGCGCGATCCAGTCGACCTATTTCGAGTTCGGCTCGGGCCTTGTGCTGCCGAAGACGGGGATCACTTGGCAGAACCGGGGCAGCAGCTTCCGGTTGGCGACGAGCGGCTGGAACGCGCTGAAGCCGCACCGCAAGCCGTTCCACACGCTCAATCCTGCGCTGGCGCGGTTCGATGACGGGCGCGTGATGGCCTATGGCACGATGGGCGGCGAAGGGCAGCCGCAGACGCAGGCGGCGTTGTTTTCGCGCTACGCCCGCTATGGCTGCGATCTGCAGGCCGCGATCAGCGCGCCGCGCTGGCTCTTGGGGCGCACATGGGGCGATCAATCGACCACGCTCAAGCTTGAGGATGGGCTCGATCCCGCGCTTTACGATGCGCTGGCGGCTGCGGGGCATGAAGTGGAACGTGTCGGACCGCTGACCGCCACGATGGGCCATGCCGGGGCGATCGTGCGCCATGCCGACGG
>CANEVG010000267.1 GCA_947442095.1 Sphingomonadaceae bacterium | reverse complement strand
GGCGAAATCGCGGCGCGCTATGACAAGATGCATATGTTCGACGTCGATCTGGCGAGCGGCGAAACCTGGCGCGAATCCGCCGCCTATCGGCCGGGCGAGATGGTGGTGACGGTGGAGTGCCCGCTTGGGCGGCTGGGGCTGGCGATCTGCTACGACATTCGCTTTCCTGCGCTGTTCGAGGAACTGGGGCGCCTCAAGTGCGACGCAATTGCCATTCCGGCGGCGTTCACCGTGCCCACCGGCCGCGCGCACTGGCACTTGCTGCAGCGCGCGCGCGCGGTGGAAGCGAGCGCGTTCGTCATTTCCGCCGCGCAGGCCGGGCGGCATGAGGATGGGCGCGAGACTTATGGGCATAGCCTTGTGGTCGATCCCTGGGGCGAGGTCCTGCTCGACATGGGGAACGCGGCCGAGCCCGTGGGCGTTCTGGGCTTTGCCGATCTCGATCTTGCCCGTTTGGGCGAGATTCGCGCGCAAGTACCCAGCCTTGCCAACCGACGCGCGATCCCTAGATCAGACGCATGATTGTGTTCGATCTTGAATGCCGCGCGGGCGGGCACCGGTTCGAGGGCTGGTTTGCCAGTTCCGATGACTTCGCCGGCCAGCAGGCGCGCGGGCTCGTTTCTTGCCCGAGTTGCGGCGCGCTCGACGTCGATAAGGCGCTTTCTGCCCCGCATGTCGGCCGTAAGGGCAATCAGATGGCGGTGAGCGCACCCTTGGCCGAAGTTCTGCCTGCAGCCGCGCCAGCGCGGCAACCCATCGCGAACGCCCCTTTGCCGCCAGAGGCCGCCGCAATGCTCAAGGCCATGGCCGCGATGCAGGCCGAGGCGCTCAAATCCTCCACCTGGGTGGGCGACAGCTTCGCCGAAGACGTGCGCGCGATGCACTACGGCGAAAAGGATGCAGCACTGGTCCACGGCCGCGCCAGCCCGGGCGAGGTAAAGGAGCTGATCGAAGAGGGCATTCCGGTTGCCCCCGTGCTCGTGCCCGTGGTGCCGCCGGGCGAGGTGAACTGATTGCCAGCGCCCGCTTTGCTGCCTAAAGACGCAGCGGGGCGCCCGTAGCTCAGCCGGATAGAGCACCAGATTCCTAATCTGGGGGCCGTGGGTTCGAATCCCGCCGGGCGCACCATTCTTTTCAGTACCTTAGATGATATGGGTGGGGATGGTGACTGGACCTGTTCCGGTTGCTACATGCACGCCACATGCACCGTGAAAAAATGGGAAGCGTGATCGCAGGACCTGAGGTGTAGCCATGGTGCTGCCCGATATGGCCGAACATCAAGGGAAACTGTAGGGGCCCTTGAAACTGTAGGTAGCAGGATCTCGTCGGGGTGCAGTCTACCTGCAGTTTCATAGCACGAATGCGGCGGAATCCGGGTTGAAACGCAATTGAGTGTGACTGGGTGAGTGCGGGTTGCACCTACAGTTTGATGCAGTTCGAGAGCCCCCGATATCATCCGATAGCCGAGCCAAAGTGTAGGGACCGTCAACCGCTGTTGGATCACTTCGGTCGCGCAGGGTCGCTTCCTTAGTACTCTGCAAAAAATTTACCCCTAGGGATGCGCCCCAGTTCTCGCCATAGAATGCGTAGCGTGCCGACGCCGAAAGCATCCTTCTATTTTGGACTCGTTGCGCAATGATGATTGGCAACCTGTGGGACTTTGCTGCCGATCGAAACTGCGTGCTGCAATGACCGGTCTCACCGAAACCGGCGGTTCGAGACGCAGCGGCAATGGCGCTGGCGAGGTGTGTGTGCTCCGCCAGCGTTGCACGGTTGGCCTGAACCAGGAACCAACTAGGGCCCCCAAACCGGTTTCCCGGACGGTCAGTGGCCCATCTTCATTCCGCCCGACTGCTTCGGGCGCGGGGCCAGCCAGATCAGAGCGGCAGCGATGAGGAGCATGGCGGAGGTCGCCCAGAAGACGTGGATGATGGCCAGCGTGGTAGCTTCCAGTTCGACCATGTTATTGAGCATGAGCCTGGCCTGTTCAGGCGAAAACCCGATGCCGGACAGTTGCGTTTGCAGGGCGTCGGGCTGGAGTTCCCCAACGATATCATTGCGGGCAGCGCGCTGGCTGTCGCCCCAATAGGTCAGCGAGAGCGAGGTGGCGAATGCCGTCGCGATCGTGCGCACAAAGCTCTGCAGACCGGCGGCGGCGGCAATCTCTTGCTCATCCACCGCATTAAGGGTGAGGCCAAGCAGCGGTATCATGAAGAATGTCATTCCCAGTCCTTGAACGAACTGAGGCATCGTCAGGGTCCAGAAATCGGAATCAGTGGTCCAGAAGGTGCGGGTGAGGGCCAGCGCCGCCAGCCATACAATGCCTCCAGACGCCAGCAGGCGCGGATCGAACCGCGGTGCCAGCATGGCAACAATAGGCGCCGTCATTAGCGCCGCGATGGCGGTAAAGGATGAGGATAGGCCCGCTTGCGTTGCCGTGTAGCCCAGCGAGGTCTGCTGCCACTGCGGGACAATGATGAACCCGGCGAAATAGGCGCTGAAGCTGATGAAAAGCGCGAGCAGGCTGATGCTGAGACCGCGATGCCGCAGCACGCGCAGATCAACGATCGGATGATCCTCGGTCAGCTCCCAGACGATGAAGAACAGGAAAGAGACCACCGAGATCACTGTGAGGGCGCCGATCATCGGGTCGCCGAACCAATCATGCGTCCGCCCAAGATCGAGCACCAGCTGGAGGCAACCGACAGCAAGGATAAGCAGCACAAGGCCGATCACATCAACTGGCAGGATGCGGCGTTCCGTTTCCAGCGGACGCACGAGCCGCCAGCAGGCAAACAGGCAGAGCAGCACGACCGGGATGTTGATCAGGAAAATCCAGTGCCAGCTGTAATTGTCAGTCAGATAGCCGCCGAAGATCGGGCTCAACGCCGGAGCCAGCAAGGTTGTTACCGCCCAGAGGCCCATGGCGTGGTTCTGCTTGTCCGGGGGAAATACCTTGAGCAGCAGCGTCTGCGAAAGCGGCATCATGAAGGCACCGACAATGCCCTGACCGATGCGGCAGATCACCAGCATCCCGAGCGAAACCGATATGCCGCACAGGAACGAGAACGTCCCGAAGCCGAGCATGCTGGCCATGAAGGTGCGGACCGATCCGAACCGCCCTGCCACCCACCCCGTCAAGGGCACGCAGATGGCTTCGGCCACCGCATAGGAGGTGATGATCCAGGTGCCTTGCTCCAGCGTGATGCCGAGACTGGCGGCGATGTGCGGCACCGCAACGTTGGCAATGGTCAGATCGAGGATGACCATGAAATTGGCCAAGGCGAGCGCAATAGCCGCAACTACACGCTGAGATGCAGGCAGTCCGCCAAAGGCGCTAATAGGGCCAGTCACGCTGCGTCAGTTCTGCGCAACATCGATGACAACCTCCATCGACAACCCGACGCGCAAGGGATGCCGGCGCAGCTCTGCGGGATCGAGTGCAATCCGAACCGGCAGACGCTGGACAGTCTTGATCCAGTTGCCGGTGGCGTTCTGCGCCGGGATCACCGCCATCGAAGAACCAGTGCCGCCCGCGAGGCCCGCTACTGTGCCGCGATAGACCACATCGCCGCCATAGAGGTCGGAAGTTAGCTTGACGGGCATTCCCACACGCACGCGGCCAAGCTGGCCTTCCTTGAAGTTCGCATCGACATAAAGCTGTTCGATCGGGATGATGGTCATGATCGTCTGGCCCGGCGGAAGGCGCTGGCCGATCTGAACCTGCAGCCGGGAAACCACACCGGCCACGGGAGCACGAATTTCGGTGCGTTCAAGAGCGAGCAAGGCGGCATCGAGGCGCGCCTTGGCGGCGCGAACGGCGGGGTCTGTCTCCACGCTTGAACCGCGCACCAGCGCGTCATTGGCTGCAAGCTGGCCTTGTGCGGCGCGGCGCGTCGAGGTGACTTCGGTTATTCCTCCGCGTGCCGCATCGAGCGCGGCGCTGGCTGCCGCGTAGGCCGTGCGCGCCTGCGTCAATTCTTCGCCCGATACCGCGCCGTTGGCTGCCACAGCTTCGCGGCGCTGGAGATCGACGCGGGCCTTTTCGAACTCGGCTTCGGCAGTCCGGAGTCGCGCACGGGCCTGCACAAGCCCGGCATTCGAGCCATCGACCTGTGCTGCCAGCGCGCTGTTGGTCGCAACCGTCTGCGTGAAACGGCGGCGCGCGGCGGCAAGATCGGCCTCGGCCTGCGCCACGGCGATCCTTGCATCGGCCTGATCGAGCCGCACCAGCACGTCGCCCGCCTTCACCTGCTGTGTCTCGATAACCAGCACCTCGATTGCCGGACCTTCGACCAGCGGCGTGATCTGCGCCATCTGCGCGTTCACATAGGCGTTGTCAGTGCTTACATGATCGCGGTTGACCAGATAATACCAGCCACCCCAGAGGGAACCGACAACCGCCAGCCCGACGACCAGCCTTTGCAGCCAGATCCGCCGCGCCGCCTTGCGGGCCACGGACACATTGGGATCGACTGCGGGCGGATCGCCTGCGGGTGCTATGGCCGCTGCATCACTCATTGATCGGCTCTTTCTGCTTGCGGCGTTTCCCGCGCGTCGAACCCTCCGCCAAGCGCGCGGATTGTCGCCAGCGTTGCGCCGCGTTCATTCGTTTCGAGGGCGATGACAGCAAGGCGCAGCTCCAGCACCGCGCGTTCGCTTGCAAGGACACCGAGATTGTTGACGAGGCCGGCACCATAACGCTGCCGCACCAGGCCAAGGGCATCCTCGCTGGCAGCCAAGGCCGTGCGCGCCGCGCTCAGCCTCTTGTCGGCCGCATCCCGCTGAGTGACGGCATCGGCCGCTTGCTGGTAGGCGGTGATCACCGTCTGGTTGTAACTGGCAACTGCCTCGTCATAGGCGGCGGTGGCACCGCGATACTGTGCTTTCAGCGCACCGCCATCAAAGATCGGCAAGCTGATCGCCGGGCCTGCCGCCCCGAAAACCGAGCGCGAATCCAGGAGGTTGCCAAGGCCCAGAGCCTGCATGCCGATCAGCGAGCGTAGGTTGATCGAGGGGTAGAAACCCGCCCGCGCCTGCAGGATGCGCGCGCCTGCCGCCTCGACCCGTTCGCGCGCCGCCACAATGTCGGGCCGTCTGCCGAGCAAATCGGTGGTCAGCCCTTCAGGAACCGTGACGGGCGTTGAGGGCGAAAGCGGGGGACGGGTGATGGTCAGCCCGCGATCAGGCCCAGCCCCGACCAGTGCCGACAATTGGTTGCGACGGATGAGGATCGCCTCATCGGCCGCAGCCAGATTCTGCTCCGCGCTGGCAACCTCGGCAT
>CANEVG010000266.1 GCA_947442095.1 Sphingomonadaceae bacterium | reverse complement strand
GGAAATCGCGGCCGCGCTCTCGGCGGAAAAGCGCAAGGCCGCGCTGGTCGATCTCTCCGCCCAGTTCGACGAGGCGTTTAGCGACGGCAAGGGCCTCGTCGATACGGCCAAGGGTCAGGGCCTCACGCTCATCACCACCGACCCGTTGCAGGCTGATGGCAGCGTGCCCGGCCGCGCTGACATCAAGCCCAATGCCGATGTCACTCCGCTGATCCAGGCCGCTTTCGCCATGGAGCGCGAAGGCCAGCCGCAAGTCACCGAATTGCAGGCCGGCGTGCGCTATGCCGTGTTCGATGTCGGGCAGATCACGCCCGCTGCCCCCCCGCCGCTTGCCGAAGTGCGCGAGAAGGTGCTGGTCGATCTTACCATGTCGCGGGGTTACGGCGCGGCCAAGGCCGCTTCTGACAAGCTACTCGCCGCGCTGGCCCGCAAGACCGCGCTGGCCGATGCAGTAAAGGATCTGGGCGCTGTGCTGCCCGCCGCGGAGTCTGTAACCATGCCCCGCCAGCAACTCACCGCCATGCAAGGCAAAGTGCCCGCCACGCTCTCGCTCATGTTCGCGATGGCGCAGGGCACGGCCAAGCGGCTCGAAGTACCGGGCAAGGGCGGGTGGTTGGTTGTCGTGCTCAATCGCGTGACACCGGGCAAGGCCGCGCCGGGTGATCCGCTGGTGGCGCAGGCGCGCTCCGAACTGGGCCAGATCGCGGGCCGTGAATATGTCGACCAGCTGCGCGCCGCAGTGCGCGAAGCAGTCGGCGTGAAGCGCAACGAAACCGCCATCGCCGCGCTGCGCACGCAGCTGCTGGGCGGCCAGTAAGCGCGCCGTGCCAATGGCGGCAGACACGGCTGAAGCGCCCCTTCGAACAGGACCCGCCACGGAAAACGGCGCAGCCGCCTTGGCTGCACTCGCGGCGGGCAAGCCTGCGCTCGTTTGGCGCAAGCTGATTGCCGATACCGAAACCCCGGTGGGCGCGGCGCTCAAGCTGATGCAGCCCGGACGCGGCGATTTCCTGCTTGAATCGGTCGAAGGCGGCGAAGTGCGCGGGCGCTACAGCCTGCTCGGGCTCGATCCCGATCTGGTGTTCCGCGCCGAGGGCAGTGCCGCCGAGATCAACCACAGCTGGCAGCTGGACCGTACAGCCTTCGCGCCGATGGACCAGACCAGTTTGCCCGCACTTCGTGCGCTGGTCGAGGCGTGCCGCATCGATGTCCCCGAAGGCCTGCCCAAGTCGCTCGCCTGCCTTGTCGGCTACTTCGGCTACGAGACCATCGGACTTGTCGAGAAGCTGCCGCGCGCGCCCGCCAGCGCGCTGCAACTGCCGGACATGCTGTTCGTGCGCCCCAGCGTGGTTCTGGTGTTTGACCGGCTGTCCGACGAACTGATCGCCGTCGCGCCTGTCTGGCCGGGTGCTGGTGATCCCGCGCGCTTGGTCGCCGCCGCTGCGGACCGCATTGATGCCGCGCTCAGCCGCCTCGCCGATCCCGTTCCCGTCGATGCCCGGCTAGAAAACCCGCCACCTGCCGAACGCCACAATGTCATGGACCCGGCGGACTATGCCAGCATGGTCATGCGTGCCAAGGACTACATCGAGGCGGGCGACATCTTCCAGGTCGTGCTCGCCCAGCGCTTCACCACGCCCTTCCCGCTGCCCCCCGCTGCGCTCTACCGCGCGCTACGCCGGATCAACCCCTCGCCGTTCCTCTATTTCCTCGATCTTCCCGGCTTCGCGCTCATCGGCTCGAGCCCCGAAATCCTGGTGCGCATCCGCGACGGCGAAGTAACGATCCGCCCTATCGCAGGCACCCGCCCGCGTGGGAGCAACGAAGCGGAAGACCGCGCCAACGCCGCCAGCTTGCTTGCCGATCCCAAGGAGCGCGCCGAGCACCTCATGCTGCTTGATCTTGGCCGCAACGACGTCGGCCGCGTGGCGCAGGCGGGCACGGTCAAGGTCACCGAAAGCTACACTGTCGAGCGCTATAGCCACGTGATGCACATCGTCTCGAACGTGGTCGGCCAATTGGACATAACCCGCGCCGATTCGGTCGATGCTCTCTTCGCGGGCTTCCCCGCAGGCACCGTCAGCGGCGCGCCGAAGGTGCGCGCCTGCGAGGTGATCGCCGAGCTCGAACCCGAAACGCGCGGGGCCTATGCCGGCGGCGTCGGCTATTTCGCCCCTGACGGATCGGTCGACAGCTGTATCGTCCTGCGCACCGGCGTGCTCAAGGACGGCGTGCTCCATGTGCAGGCGGGTGCTGGCATCGTCGCCGACAGCAACCCCGAATACGAACAGCGCGAATGCGAAGCCAAGGCCGGGGCTCTGTTTGCCGCCGCGCGCGAGGCCCTGCGCGTTGCGTCAGAACCTCGCTTCGGGCAGTAAGGTATCACCCCATGATCCTCGTCATCGACAACTACGACAGCTTCACCTGGAACCTCGTCCACTACCTCATGGAAATGGGCGCACAGGTCGAAGTCGTGCGCAATGATGCGATGTCAGCGCGCCAAGCGATTGCGACCGGCGCGCAGGGGTTCCTGATTTCGCCGGGGCCGTGCACCCCCAACGAAGCGGGGATCAGCCTCGATCTCGTCGGCGCGGCGGCGGATGCGGGGGTGCCCTTGCTTGGCGTGTGCCTTGGCCACCAGTCGATCGGCCAGTATTTCGGCGGCAAAGTCGTGCGCGGCGGGTTGATGCACGGCAAGACCTCGCCCGTGACGCATGACGGCTCAGGGCTCTTCGCGGGGCTCCCCTCGCCCTTCACCGCCACGCGCTACCACAGCCTCGTGGTGGAGGACGTACCCGAAAGCCTCGTGATCAATGCCACCTCGGACGACGCGCATGCCATGGGGTTCCGACATGTCTCGCTGCCGATCCACGGCGTGCAGTTCCACCCCGAATCGATCGCGACCGAGCACGGCCATGCCCTGCTCGCCAACTTCCTTGCGATGTGCGGGATCACCGCCAAGCTGCCCACCCACCTCGCCGCATGAGTTCGCTGCCTCAGGTAACCGCTGCGCCGCTCGATGAAGCGGAGGCCGAGGCCGCGTTCGCCGCGATCCTCGATGGCGGCGTGGCGGATGAAGCCATCGCGGCGTTCCTGGTCGCGCTCTCCGAGCGCGGCGAAACTGCCCCGGAAATCGCAGGGGCCGCGCGGGCCATGCGCGAACGGATGATCCCGGTCAGCGCGCCCGCAAATGCCATCGACGTGTGCGGAACAGGCGGCGACGGGCACCACACGCTCAATGTCTCGACGGCCGTAAGCCTCGTCGTCGCAGCCTGCGGGGTGCCCGTTGCCAAGCACGGCAACCGCGCCGCGAGCAGCAAGGCCGGCGCGGCCGACACGCTGGAAGCGCTCGGCCTCAATCTGGACCGGGCGGCGGAAACCGCCGAACTCACGCTGAGCGACCTCGGCATCTGCTTCCTCTTCGCCCAGCGGTATCATCCTGCGCTGGCGCGGATCGCGCCGATCCGCAAGGCACTCGCCCGCCGCACGATCTTCAACCTGATGGGCCCGCTTGCCAATCCGGCCAGCGTGCGCCGCCAACTCGTCGGCATCGCGCGGCCCGCCTATGTGCCGATCTACGCAGAGGCGATCCGCCGCCTTGGCACTGAACACAGTCTTGTGGTCTCCGGCGACGAAGGCCTCGATGAACTCAGCCTCGCAGGCGGCAACGAAGTCGCAGAAGTGAAGGACGGTGCAATTCGGATGCGCCGTATGTCGCCTGCCGATGCTCGCCTTCCCACCGCCCCCGTCGAAGCCCTGCGCGGCGGCGATGCAGGCTTCAACGCCAAGGCCCTGCGCGCCCTGCTACAAGGCGAGCCCGGCCCCTACCGCGACGCTGTTCTCCTCAACGCCGCCGCTGCGCTGATCGTCGCAGGCGAAGCCGCCGATTGGCACAAAGGGGTGGAGGAGGCCGCCGAAGTCATCGACAAAGGGCTTGCCAACGCGCTCCTCAACTGCTGGATCGCGGCCCTGAAATGACGAAAGTGAAATGACCGACACGCTCACCAAGATCTGTGACACCAAGCGCGAGGAAGTCGCCGCCCGGAAGGTCGCGTCCACCCTCGCCGATCTTGCCGCGCGCGCAAGCGAGCAGAGCGCCCCACGCGGCTTCGAAGCGGCCTTGCGCGCCCGTGCGGCAACCGGTTTCGCGCTCATCGCCGAGATCAAGAAGGCCAGCCCCTCCAAGGGCCTCATCCGCGCCCAGTTCGATCCCCCGGCCCACGCCCTCGCCTATGAAGCGGGCGGTGCAACCTGCCTCTCGATCCTCACCGACGCACCCTACTTCCAGGGCCACGAGGACTACCTCGTCGCTGCCCGCGCGGCCTGCAACCTGCCCGTGCTGCGCAAGGACTTCATGGTCGATCCTTGGCAATGCGCCGAAGCGCGCGCCATCGGGGCCGACGCCATCCTGATCATCGTCGCCGCGCTGGATGACGGCGAGATGGCCGAGATCGAAGCCGCCGCGCGCGAACACGGCATGGATGTGCTCGTTGAAGTCCACAACGAGGCCGAGATGGAGCGCGCCGCGCGCCTCCAGTCACGTATGATCGGGGTGAACAACCGCGATTTGAAGCGCTTCGTCACCGATCTTGGCACCACCGCCCGCCTTGCACCGCTGGTACCAGAAGGCACGTTTCTTATCGCCGAAAGTGGCATCGGCGGTCACGCCGATGTGCTCACGCTGGCCGCAGCGGGCGCCAAGGCCTTCCTCGTCGGCGAGAGCCTGATGCGCCATGCCGATATTGCGGCGGCCACTCGCATCCTGCTCGGTGCTTGAAAAAGCCCTCAAGCTGTTCTTCGATGGCGGCTGCCGCCCCAATCCCGGCATGATGGAAACCGCCGTCGCGGCGCGCGGACAGGTGTGGCATCGCCCCGCCATCGGCCAAGGCACGAATGATCACGCCGAATGGCAAGCCCTGCTCAATGCGCTGGAGGTGGCCATAGAACTCGGCGCGACCGACATCGTGCTGCTCGGGGACTCGGCCTTCGTCGTCGGCCAGGCTACCGGCGCGCTCAAACCGCACGCGGAATTTGCGCCCTATCGGGCACGCTATGTCGCCCAAACTGCCCGCTTTGAAAGGGTGCGCGTCAGGTGGATCGCCCGCGCGCAGAATCTCGCCGGAATCGCGCTGGCGCGATTGGCCGCGGGCCAAATGGTCGTTGGATTGGCCCGTCCGGGCCACATTCCAGGCACAGGTGTGCAATCATGAAAATGCTGGGCCTGATCGGCGGTATGAGCTGGGAAAGCTCGGCCGAATACTACCGGATCATCAACCAGGGCGTGCGCGAACGCTGCGGCCCTACCGCTTCGGC
>CANEVG010000265.1 GCA_947442095.1 Sphingomonadaceae bacterium | reverse complement strand
TTGGCGCCCAGCGGCAACGGCGGCTGATAGCCATCGGTGCGCGGGCTCATCCACATGCGCGTGCCCGCGTCCATCGAGAGCCAGCGCGCGGCAATGCGCACTTGGCCTTCTTCCAGCGGGGCCTGTGCCTCCTCGCGTAGTGACAGCGCGCTGGCGAAATCGCTGCGCTGCGGATGCGCGTCGAGCTGCCAGAAGCGGTTCATGGTCATGGCGTCACCGCATCCTGATGGTGGTGAGAAGGTCGCGCGACTTATCGCGCGCGGCATCGGCAACCATCGCGTAAAAACCGGTCAGCGATGGGGTTGGCGCATAGAGCTCGGTCATGTGGCCAAGCGTGGCGCTGGTATCGGCGAAGGCCCAGACGAACCCGTCCGCCATTTCCGCGCGCAAGGCGGGAGGCGCGCCGCGCGCAGCAAAATCGGCCAGCGCTGTATCCACATCAGCGACGAACACCGCAACATGGTGAAGCCCGTAGCGGCCCGAGCCTTCCGGGTAGAGATCATGGAACGGCGAGGGGCCGGGATTGTTCTGCGCCACGAACTCGATCATCAGGTCGCCCCATTGGCCATAAGCCGAGGTGTGATCGAGCAGCCGCTCTGTGCCCCGGTGCACCGAGCGCGCCAGCGGGATGTTGTCCGCCACGAAGAACGGCCCGGAGCCGAACGCATCGTGGTGCTCAGCCGCCGCCACGCGCACGTCGGCACAGAAATAGGCAACCTGCCGGATGGGCAGCTGGCTCAAGCGAACAGGCTCTCCGGGTCTTCGATCAGGCCCTTCAGCGTCTGAAGGAACGCCGCACCGGCTGCGCCGTCAATCGCACGGTGATCGACGGACAGGCTAAGCTGGATGCGGCTTTCGAAGGCGATGTCGCCATCATCCAGTTCCACTGCAACGCGGTTCACCCCGCCCACGGCAAGGATCGCACCCTGCGGCGGGTTGATGATCGCGTCGAACGCCTCGATCCCCATCATGCCGAGGTTGGAGACGCTGAAGGTGCCGCCGTCCATGTCCTCGAAGCTCAGCCGCCCGGCCTGCGCCTTGTCGATCAGCGCGCGCGTGGTAGCGGCGATCTGCGCGATATGCAGCCGGTCTGCCTGCCGCACGATGGGGGTGACGAGACCTTTGGGGCTCGCGACTGCAATCGCCACATCGGCATGCGGGAAGCTGTGCACCGCATCGCCGCGGACCTGCACGTTCACATCCGGATGGCGCACCAGCGCGAGCGCCACGGCCTTGACCAGATAGTCGTTGATCGAGGCTTTCGTGCCGAGCACCACGTTGGCGGTCTTGCGCAAGGTGATAAGCGCATCGACTGCCACGGAGATCCGAAGATAGAAGTGCGGGATGGTCTGCTTGGCCTCGGTCAGGCGGCGGGCGACGACCTTGCGCACCTTGTCGAACGGCTGGATCACCGGATCGTTGACGACAGCCGCGTACGGCGAACCGAAGGTGGGCGCGGCGACCGCGGCAGCCGGGGTCGGAACCAGTGCGAGCACGTCCTTTTTGGAAATGCGCCCGCGCGGGCCGGTGCCCGCCATGCCGGTCAGGTCGATGCCGTGCTGCGCGGCCAGCCGCTGCGCGAGCGGCGAGGCGAAGATCGCGCGGACCTCTTCGGTCAAGGGCACGGTGCCCTTGTAGGTCACGGCGCGCTCGGGGCGCATCGCCTGCACCACGTCCTGATAGGTGATGCGGCCATTGCGGCCCGAGCCTGTGATCGGCTCGATATCGACACCTTCAGCCTCTGCCAGCTTCAGCGCTTCCGGGCTGATCGGGCGGTTGGTGACGATCTTGGCGGGAGCGTCGGTCTTGGGGGCTTCTGACGGTGCAGCGGCTGCTGCCGGGGCCTCTGCGCTACCCGCCTTGGCGGCAACGCCGGTTTCAGCCGGCTTGAATGCGGCAACGAAGGCATCGACTTCGGCATCGCTCGCGGCAGGATCAGCAAACACGCCCAGCAGCGCACCCACCGGGTGCGGCTGGTCGCTGGCGGGCACGAGAACGCGCTTCAAGACCGCGTCGTACTCGGCCTCGACTTCGTTGGTGATCTTGTCGGTCTCGATCAGGCAGAGAATCTGCCCGCGCGTGAAGGCTTCGCCTTCTTTGACCATCCATTCGGCGATGGTGCCCTCGGTCATTTCAATGCCCCACTTGGGCATGCAGAACGGGCGGATATCAGCCATGATTCGGCGTTCCTTAGCGGTATGGGGCCTTAGCGGTACGAAAGCACCTTGCGCACCGCCGCTTCGATCTTGGGGATCGAGGGCAGGTACGCGGTTTCCAGCTCGCGCGCGAACGGGACAGGCGTGTGCGGCGGATTGACACCGAGCGGCGGGGCCTTGAGGCTTGCGAAAGCCTTTTCGGAAACCATCGCGCAGATATCGGAAGCGAGGCTGCAGCGCGGGGTGGCTTCGTCCACCACCACGAGGCGGCCGGTCACTTCCACCGAATCGAGGATCGCTTCCTCGTCCATCGGGCTGGTCGTGCGCAGATCAATCACGTCGCAGCCGATGCCTTCTGCCGCCAGCTTGTCTGCCACCGCCTCGCAGAAGCCGAGGAGCAAGCCAGTGGAGACGATCGTCACATCCTGTCCGGCGCGCGATAGGCGGGCGTGGCCGAAGGGGATCATGAAGTCCTTGTCGTCGGACACTTCGCCCTTCACGCCGTAGAGCGCCTTGTGCTCAAGGAAGATCACCGGATCATCATCGCGGATCGCGGTGCGCAAGAGGCCCTTCACATCGCCCGGGGTGGTGGGCATCACCACCTTGAGCCCGGGCATGCCGGTGAGGATCTGGTGCACGGCCTGGCTGTGCTGCGCGGCGGCGTTGTAGCCTGCGCCATAGGCCATGCGGATCACCGCTGGGCACTTGGTCTTGCCGCCGAACATATAGCGGAACTTGGCGAGCTGGTTCCAGATCTGATCGAGCGAAACGCCGATGAAATCGGCGAACATCAGTTCGGCCACCGGGCGCTTGCCTGTGAGCGCAAGGCCGGCGGCTGCGCCCATGATCGCGCTTTCCGAAATCGGGGTGTCGATCACGCGGTCCGCGCCGAACTGGCCATACAGGCCGACCGAGGTCGACCAGATCCCGCCGATAGCTTCGGGGCCGCCCGCAGTTCCCATGCCGCCGACAAGGTCTTCGCCTAGCACCACCACATTGGAGTCGCGTTCCATTTCCTCGACGATCGTCGAAAGGATGGCCTCGCGGTACATCATTCTAGCCATTGGTCCGTTCCTTTGGAGAGCCCTGGGCCTCAGTACGAAATATAGACGTCTTCCAGGACGTCCTCGGGCCTGGGCCGGTCGGCGGCCTTGGCTTTGGTGACTGCGTTCTCGATCGTGGCCATGATATCGGCATCCACTGCGTCGATATCCGCATCGGTGAGGAGGTTCGCTTCGGTCACGCTGGCGCGGAACTTCTTGAGGCAATCACGCATCTCGCGAATGCGGTCGAGTTCGCCCGGGCCGCGGTAGCGCTGCGGATCGCCTTCGAAGTGACCAAAGAAGCGCTCGGTATCAAACTCGACCGCCGCCGGGCCATTGCCGGGCACACGCACATAATCGAGCACTTCGCGCATCGTCTCATAGACCGAGAAGAAGTCGGTCCCGTCACCGCGCCACACTTTCATGCCGAAGGCTTCGGCGCGGCTGGCGATGTCCTTGCTCGTGCCCACCGCATATTCGAAGCCGGTGTGCTCGGAATAGTGGTTGTTTTCGAACACGAAGATGCAGGCGGCCTTGGTAACCACCGCCATGTTCATCGCCTCGAACGTGGTGCCCTGGTTGCACGCGCCGTCGCCCGAAAACGCGATGGCGACATGGCCCTTGCCGTCGATCTTGCAGGAAATGCCCGCGCCCACCGCAATCGGCGCGCCCGCGCCGACGATGCCGTTCGCGCCGAGCATGCCCTTGTCGACATCGGCGATATGCATCGAGCCGCCCTTGCCCTTGCACAGGCCTTCACGGCTGCCCCAAATTTCGGCCATCATGCCGTCAACGTCGCAGCCCTTGGCCAGGCAGTGGCCATGGCCGCGGTGGGTGGAGACGATCTTGTCCTCGATGGACAGATGCTCACACACCCCGACCGCGACGGCTTCCTGCCCGCAATAGAGATGCGTGAACCCGGCGATCTCGCCAGTCTGGATATCGATGTGCAGCCGTTCCTCAAACTCGCGGATCAGCTTCATCTGGCGATAGGCGCGCAAGAGCGCTTCCCGGCTCAACTGCATCCTTTATCCCACCCTTTTGTTGTTGGCGTAAGTGTTGGCATTGTTCTTGAAGATCATGTGTCTAGAGCGCTGGGACGGTCATGGCTAGGGCATCGACACACACATTCCGTCCAGCTCCCTTGACCGCGCTGCCCAATCTGAACAAGCACGAATCCTTCGTTGCCTTCAGGCCACAGCCGCGCCCGCTTGCCGACTCTGCAAAACGCTAGTCCCCGTGCGTCGTGCCATGCACAACCCCGCGAAATGCATAGGTTGCGCCAAAGGGCGGAGCGCTTCAACACAGGCATGATCGCGTGGGGGAGCATGACATGGCACGACTAGACGGCAAGGTGGCTCTGGTTACCGGCGGGACCACCGGCATCGGCGCGGCCACGGTGCGGCGGCTAGCGGCGGAAGGGGCCAAGGTGTTCTTCACCGGATCGAAGGAGGCCGAAGCCGCCGCGCTCTGCGCGGAGACCGGCGCGCAGTTCCGCAAACACCGCGTGCAGGATGCGGCAAGCTGGCCCGCGCTGATTGCCGATGTGCTCGCTGCGCATGGCAGGCTCGACATCGCCTTCGCCAACGCCGGCACCGAAAGCGGTGATGCCAACATCGAGGATGTGGGCATCGAAGGCTGGGACAACGTGGTGGCAATCAACCAGACCGGGGTGATGCTGACCGTGCAGCATGCGATTCAGGCCATGAAGCGCAATCCGGACGGGGCGACCGGCTCTGTCATTATCAACTCCTCGATGAACGCGACGCGCCCCTTGGGCAATTACGTGACCTATTCGGTGACCAAGGCGGCGGTCTGCGCGCTGGCGAAATCGGCGGCGGTGCATTGCGGGCAGATGGGCTACAAGATCCGCGTCAATGCGATCCTGCCCGGCGTGGTGGAAACCCCGCTGATCCAGCAGATCATGGCATCGCAGGCCGATCCGGCAGCCGCGCGCGCAATGTTCGAAGGCATGGCGCCGATGAAGCGCATGGCGCAGTTGGACGAGATTTCCGGGCTGGTCGCCTATCTCGCCTCGGACGAGGCCGGGTTCATTTCAGGCGCCGAGATCGCCATCGACGGCGCCACTACGGCTGGCATGATGGGCGTATGAGCG
>CANEVG010000264.1 GCA_947442095.1 Sphingomonadaceae bacterium | reverse complement strand
GGAATGCCGCGCCGACGCGCTTCGGCAAGGCTGGCAACGAGGAAGCCAGCGCCCTGGTTTACCGACGAGTTGGCAACGGTAAGCTTGGTGTAGGGGAAAGCAAGCGGGCGGTTGGACGGACCGGGGGTGAGGATGTCCTCGGCCGAAACCGCCTTCCTGATCCATGCGCCTTCATTGGCGGCAGCGACCTCGCTCATGCCGGACCAGATCGTGCCGCTTTCGGCCTGCGCCTCGGCCAAGGTCTGGCCATAGGCGGCGCGACCGGCGTTCTCGTAGATCGGGTAGACGTCGACCGGCGCGGAGAGGCCGTGCGCCTGCGCGTAGTTGGGATCGCGGCGGTTCGAGGCGGCCCGGACGGCGTTGTAGCTCTTGTCCTCACCTTTGGCGGCAAGCGCGGCGAGGCCGGCGGCCGTGCGCAAGGCTTCGGCACCAACGATCGCAGCGAGGCTGATTTCGCCTGCTCCGATCCGGTTGGCCGCTTCGTTGAGCAGGCGGATCGGGGTGTCGCCATGCGGGGCTTCGGACTGGTAGTTGACCGCGGGGTTTGCCCCGATCGCGGTGGCGACACGCTCGCAAAGGTTACCGAGCTGGCGAAAGCTGATTTGGTCGACGATGGCGAGACTGCCAAGGTGCGCCAGAATGTCGCCGCCCGCATCGGCTTCGGCAAGGCGCAGCGCGGCGGCCATCAGCCCCGGCGGATCGAGGCCAAGTTCGGGGTTTTCGGGCCGGTCGTTCAATTGGCCGACGCCGATGATGACGGGAATGCGGGTCGGATCGGTCATGGCCATGTTGCTCTCCTCGTTCATTGCGCTTTCCACACGGGTGCGCGCTTCTCGGCAAAGGCGCGGGGGCCTTCGCGGGCATCTTCACTTTGCATCAGCGCGCGCATTTCGGCGGCGTTGTGCGCCCAGAAACTGTCTTCCGCGGCACGTTGGTGATCGCTGATCTGCAGCGCGATGCGCTTGGATGCCTGCACCGAGAGCGGCGCATTTGCGGCGATGCGTTCGGCGAGCGCGAAAGCCTCATCGAGCAGGTGGTCGGCGGGGACGACCTTGTTGACGAGGCCGAGTTCGGCGGCGTGGGCGGCGCTGAACGGCTCGCCGGTCATGAGGTATTCCATCGCTATCTTGGGCGGGACTTGCTGCATGAGGCGAAACGCCCCGCCCGCTGCGGCCATGATGCCGCGCTTCACTTCGGGCAGCCCGAACTGCGCCGTCTCCACCGCGATCACCAGATCGCTGGCGAGCGCGAGTTCGGTTCCGCCGCCAAGCGCGAAGCCGTTGACCGCTGCGATCACGGGCTTGGAAATCGGATGCTGCACAAAGCCGGCAAAGCCCCAGCCCGCCTGGACCTTGTCTTGCGGCGCAAGACGCTCGCCGCGCGAGAGCGCAACTAGGTCCGCCCCGGCACAGAACGCCTTGTCGCCCGCGCCGGTCAGGATCACCGCGCGGATTTCAGGGTCTGCCTCGGCCCGTTCCAGCGCTTCGCCGATGCCGATGTGCACGGCGGCATTCACGGCGTTGCGTGCCTGCGGCCGGTTGATCGTGATCAGCAGAACATGACCGCGCTGTTCAACCAGAACGGGCTCCACAGGAACGGGGCTGCCAGTTACTTCGCTCATCGTCCAGTCTCCCTGTAGGATCCATCGGCAATCATGCTGCGGATCTTGTCCGATACGGTTTCGAGAATGCCGCCGGCCTCCAGCCGGACGAGTTCGGCTTCATCAAGGTGCAGCCAATCGCGGATCACGGCAATGGTATCCTCGCCCATCAACGGCGCGGGGCCGGATGGCGCATCGGCAATGGCCTCGCTGATCGCCGGGCGCCGCTCGGCCACCAGCGGTTCGGGGAGCAGGTCGTGGGTATCGACCCGGAACATGCCGCGCTCGGCAAAGTAGGGGTATTCGGGCTGCTGGGAGACCCGCAGCATGGGCGCAGCGGGCACTCCGGCGGCTTGCAGGGTCTGCGCCGCCCCTTGCGGATCGCGGCCCGCCAGCCACTGTGCGAGACGGGCTTCGATCGCTGCCTTGTTGGCCAGCCGCTCCGCCCGCGTTGCGCCGGCCGTTTCCGGCTCCCCCGTCACGCCGCAGAGCGCGCGCCAATCGGCGTCATCGCGCACCGTGACGACGCACCACTCGTCCTCGCCCGCTGCCGGGAACACGCCCCAGGGCGCGTCCGGCGCCTGCTCGATGCCGGGCAGGCCCAGCGCCGTGCCGGCGATTTCGGTGGCGAGGTGGCTCAGCATCACTTCGGCCTGGCTGATCTCGACATGTCCGCCGCGCCCGGTGTGCAGGCGCCGTGCCAGCAGCGCGAGCACGGCCGACGTGCCGATCCGTGCGCCGACATGGTCGGGATAGATCGTCACCGAATCCGAAAAGCCGTCCGCGTCATCAAGGTAGCACCATTTGCGCGTGAGGCCCGCTGCGGCGCGGACCAGCGGCCCGTAGCCCATGCGCTTCGACCATGGGCCGGTCGCGCCGAACGCGCTCGATTCCACTGCGATCAGGCGCGGATTGATCTTGCTGAGCTCAGCAAAGCCGAAGCCCAGCGATTCCATCGTGCCCGGCTTGAAATTCGAGAGTACGACGTCGGCCTGCTCGACCAGGCGGCGGAACAGCGCCTTGCCTTCATCGGATTTGAGATTGAGGCCAAGGCTTCGCTTATTGCGGTGTCCGGCGGCAAAACCGGCCGAAAGCCCGATCTTGAGGTAGGTCTGGCGCGATCCATCGGGGAAGGCCTGCGATTCGATCTTGATCACTTCGGCCCCGAGATCGCCGAGCAGGCGTGCGGTTTCCGCGCCGACCACGATCACGCCCAGATCGAGCACCTTGAGCCCGGCCAGCGGCAGCGCCGGTTTCGCAGCCGCCTTGGGGGCGGGCCAGACGGGTGCGGTGCGGGGCTGATCCTGCAATGGCCCCATGCGCTGGCCGCCGAGCACGATCACGCCGTCGGGGAAAGGCGCGTGCTTGCCGCCCGGCAGCTCTGCCTGCACGAACACGCCGCGCTTGCGGATGTGATCGGCGGCGAGGCAATCGGCGAGCGAGAGCAAGCCAGCGAGGGGGACTCCGTGCGCCTGCCCCAACTCCTCGATCTCGGCGCGGGTCTTGTCGGCGAAGAAGCGGGCAATCGCGGGAAGCAGGTCCGGGTCCTTGAAGCGGACCATGATGTCCTGATATTTCGGATCGGCGAATTCGGGCGGCTCGCCCATCATCTTGAACATGCCGAGCCACTGGCGCGCGGCGAGCAGGCAGAGCCGGACGCGCCCGTCGGCGGCCTCCAGAATGGGATACTGGAAGCCCTTGACCGGGCGCGATGGCGGGAGCGACTTGGCTGGACGGCCGTTGGCAGCGCTGCCCCCAATCCCGTAACCCGGATCGAGCGCCTGCACCGCGCCATCGAGAGCAGCGTAGTCCACCCTGTCTCCCAACCCGGTGGTCAGGGCGTTGTAGAGCGCGGCCATGGCCACATAGGTGCCTTGCGAGACAGCGCACTGCAGCGCAATCTCGCCGGGCGGTAGCAGAGGCGCGCGGCCCTTGATGCCCGAGCGCGAGAGTTCGGTGGAAAGGGCATGGAGCACCGGATCGGTCCACTGCCAGGCGGAAAGGCTGTTGCCCAGGCCAAAGCCGCTGACCGTCATGTGGATCAGCGCGGGGTTGGCGGCGGTGAGCGCATGCCAGTCGATAGAGAGGGTTGCGGCAGGATCGGCGCTGATGTCCTCGATGATCATGTCGGCCCGCGCGAGCCATTCGCCGAGCAGCGCACTTCCCGCCGCGACCGCTTCGATCCGCTTGCCCAGATTGGCGGCCCAGTAGGCGAGGTGTTCCCGTTCCTGACCGGGCGCTTCCGGCATCCCGCCACGGCCATCGATTTCGAGGCGGATGACCTCGGCTCCCAGTTCGCGCAGCCCGCGGGCGATCCCGGCAAGCGGTCCTGCCACCAGATCGATCACCGTGATGCCGGCCAGCGGCCGGCCGATCGCACGTGCTGTGTGGACTTGGTCTGCCATCACCCGGACTATCCTTGCAGGAATGTCGATAACATTATTGGACGAACTGCGTCCATAAAGGTATTGCTGTCCGCATGCAACGCCCTGCCTCCGATTCCGGACCCCGCCAGGAGGCACGGGCGCGTGGGCGACCGCGCAACCCCGAGTTCGAGGCGAGGATTCTCTCCGCCGCGGCCAAGGCCTATGGCGCGCAAGGCTGGGCCGGCTTCAGCCTCGATGCGGTTGCCCGGGGGGCCGGCATTGGCAAGAGCACGCTTTATGCTCGCTGGACCAGCGCTGAAGACCTGCTAGCCGCCATGATCGAACAGCGCTGGAGCGTCGTCGCGACAATCGATACAGGCGATCTCCAGCGTGATCTTTGCGCCTTTGGCTCGCTTGTTCTTGCACGCTATCTCGAAACCGGCGGCGGGGTCGCCCGGCATTTGCGCCGCGATCTCACCACCTATCCTGAACTCGCCGAACGGATCGGCCCGGTTGTCGATTCTGTGACTGCGCTGGCCCTTGCCATCCTGCGGCGCGCCCGCGCGCGCGGGCAACTGCGCGAAGGGATCAGTCTTGCGCTCGCATCAGACATGCTGCTGTCCGCCATGGAGACACGCGCTGGGCGGGTGGCACCGGGGGAGATGCTCGATGATGCCGCGATTGCCAGTTATGTGGATCGTGTGGTCGATCTGCTGATCTGCGGTGTCGCAGCCAAGTGAGGCTGCGTGCTGGCAAAATGGGCAGGTCCAAATCTTGCGCTAAAGTGGGATGGGAAACAGGATGAAAGAGGCCATGAGCTACCAGACAATCACGGTCGAAAAGCGCGGCGCGGCGGATTGGCTGACGCTGAACCGCCCCGATGTGTTCAACGCGCTCTCGCTTCAGATGGTGGAGGAGCTGAGCGCCTATTTCGGCGCGCTCTACAACGACCGCGAGACGCGGGTGGTGGTGATGCGCGGCGCGGGCCGGGCGTTTTGCGCCGGGCTCGACATCAAGGAGCGCAGCGGCAGCAACAGCGGAGACGACCCGTTTGGCGGGGGCTTCGGGTTTCAGGGCTTTCTGGCGGACGTCTACCTCAAGATGCGGCGCTGCCCGCAGCCGATCGTGGCGCTGGTTCATGGTGCGGCCTGCGGCGGCGGGTTCGCTTTTGCGCTCGCGGCGGACATCCGCATTGCGGGCGAGAGCGCAAAGATGAATGCGGCTTTCATCAAGCTCGGCCTTTCCTCATGCGACATGGGGGTGAGCTACTTCCTGCCGCGCCTGGTGGGCGGATCGGTTGCTTCGGAACTCATGCTCACGGGGCGCTTCATCCATGCGCCGCGCGCGCT
>CANEVG010000263.1 GCA_947442095.1 Sphingomonadaceae bacterium | reverse complement strand
TGAGCAGACCGGCCTTGACGCTGGCTTCATCGAGTGGGCGCACTTCCTTGCCGGCTGCGTCCATGCGTCCGCCTACGGTTACAGTGTCTTCCAACGCGGCCAGCGGCGTCGGCTTGGGCCAGATGATCCAGCCCGCGAGGCCGCCCGGCACATAGGAGCGCGCGATCTGCAGCACGTGGCGATAGCCTTCGGTGGTGATCAGGCCGACGCGCGCGCCTTTGCCTTCGAGCACTGCGTTGGTGGCCACGGTCGTACCGTGCAGGAAATACTCGATGTCCTTGGGATCGACATTTGCGTTCTCGCAAATGGCGTTCACCCCGGTAAGGATGCCTTCTGAACTGTCGTGCGGGGTCGACGGCGTCTTGTGGCGCCAGAACGCGCCGGTCGTCTCGTCAAACAGCAGCAGATCGGTGAACGTGCCACCGACATCAACGCCCAAGCGGTAACCCATTTATGCTTCCTTTGCCTTTGCAAGCTGCTTTGTCGATGTACTTCCCGGGAAGCGCGGCGCCTGCGCCACCATGCCCGGCAGTTTTCGTCCGATAACCTCTGAAAGCCAAGCGCTGCTCTCGATTAGCTGATCAAGATCCATGCCCGTCGCGATATGCGCTCGCTCCAGCATGTAGACCACGTCTTCGCTAGAGACATTGCCCGCTGCGCCCGGTGCGAACGGGCATCCGCCGAGGCCGCCGAGCGATGCATCGATTACGCGCGCGCCTGCAGCAACAGCGGCCCACACATTGGCAAGGCCCGTGCCGCGCGTGTTGTGAAAATGCACCCGCACCGGCAGCGGATCGATGGCGGCGCGCACTGCCGCCACCAACCGCGCCACGTGCGCCGGATCGGCCACGCCGATGGTATCGGCAAGCGCCACCTCGACCGGACCGGCTTCGGCCAGCCGCCGCGCCATTTCGGTAACGCGCGCCTCGCCCACCTCGCCTTCGAACGGGCAGCCAAACGATGCGCCGATGGTGGCCTGCCCGGTCAGCCCGGCAGCTTTCGCCTTGGCGATGATGGCTTTTGCGGCCTCGACCGATTCGTCCGAGGTCTGGCCCTGGTTGGCCATGGCGAACTGATCTGTGGCAACGGCTACTGCGCCAAGCTGGTTGATCCGGCCGGTCGCGATGGCGCGGTCTGCGCCTCGACCATTCATCACGAGGCCGATGTAGGTCACGTCGGGGTGATCCGGCAATGCAACACAAACTGCGTCCGCATCAGCCATCTGCGGCACGCGCGCGGGGTTCACGAAGCTGGTCACTTCGAGGCGGCGCGCGCCTGCGGCAATCGCGCGCGCGATGAGTTCGAGCTTGTCCGCGGTCGAAACCACCGTGCGCTCGTTTTGAAGGCCGTCGCGCGGACCGACCTCGACAAATTCCACTGATGCAGTTGTCATGGCACGATCATCGCAGTTTTGGATACAAAATCAAGTGGGCGTGCCCGTGCCCTCCACGTGTGCCGCCAATTGAGGCCGACTATTCGGCGGCCTGCGACACGTCCGGAATCCGCTGATCGATATGGGCGTTGGCATAAGCGTGGAATGCACGGCGGATGTGCGAGATCATGACCGCCTCCGCCCAGGCCGGGTCGTGCTGTTCGAACGCTGCAATCAGTTCGCCGTGCTGGCGGTGCGAACGCTTGAGATCGTCGAAGGAATAGTTGCGGGCCGTGCGATGCACGATCGGCCGCTCGATGATGCGCGCCAGCATGGTGGTGAGCTGTGCCGACGCCGAAGCTTCCAGAATAACCCCGTGAAACAAGTCGTTATGCTCGACAAACTGCTGCGTATCGGGCATTTCGGCATCGATCGCCTCCCCGATTGCGGCGTGGTGGGTCTTGATGCGCGCAAGCTGGCTCCAGCTAATGCGCTTGGCCGCGCGGCGTGCGGCGCGGCTTTCTAGCAGGCCGCGCAGCTCGAAGGTTTCCTCCACGTCTTCCAGCGACCAGTCCGCCACGAAGCTGCGCTGGGTGTCGCTGCGGCGGATCAGAAACTCCGCCTCAAGCCGGCTCAGTGCCTCGCGGATCGGGGTGCGCGAAACGCCGCAATGCTCGGCCAGTGCCTCCTCACCGATTTTTGCCCCAGAGGGCAAATCGCCGGAAAGGATCATGTCGCGTATCATTTCGTAGGCCCTGTCGGATGCGCGCGACATTCTTTCTTGCTCCTGAAGCTTGACCGATCGGCATTGTATACATTAGGCTGTCATATCTGCAACAGGTCGGGATGCAAGGTCACGTGGCTGAACACCGCATCAAAGTTATCGTGCCGATTCCGATGGACGAAGCAGGGGTGGCCAATCGCGCCGCCCAGCTTCCGCCGCATGTGATCACGCCCGGCTTCAGGCCCGAATTTGCTGCAGTAAAGTGGGGTGCCGCGCTCGGCGATTCGTACCATGACATGCTACTGATGGATTGGACCGTGTTCCAGGCCGGTATCGATGCGGAGACCGAAGGCTACTCCGCGGTGGTGATCGATACTGTGAGCGACTCGGGTCTTCGCGCGCTGCGCTCGCGGCTTTCGATCCCGGTGGTCGGCCCGGGTGAATGCGCGTTTCATGCCGCGATGATGCTGGGCAAGAAGTTCTGTGTTCTCACTATGTGGGATGAGTGGTTTCCGCTCTATGAAAAGACGCTTACAGAGTACGGCTTCTGGCCCCGCTGTTCGGGGCTGCGCTCGATCAAGACCCGGCCTGATCTGGCTGATCTGCTTGAGGGCAAGGAGGAGGTAATCTTCGCCAAGCTGAAGGCCGAGGCCGAAGTCGCGATGGCCGAGGACGGGGCAGATGTGATCGTGCTGGGTTCGACGACAATGCACCAGTCGGCGCACTGGCTTGCCGAGAACCTGCCGATCCCGGTGATCAACCCCGGTCTGGTTGCCTACAAACAGGCGGAGTTGCTGGTCCAGCTTGGGCTTTCACAGAGCAAAAAAGCCTTCCCTGCACCGCAGGTGGGCAATGATGCAGGAATTCGAATGGGGAGCGCCTGAACCGGCTTAACAAGGATTAAACGGACAGGCGTTAAAGTGGCGAAATCAAGAGACAATCAGGGAGTTAACATGAGAACTTTGAAGTATCTGATCCTGGGTTCGGTTGCCGCGTCGGCACTGGTTCCGATGTCCGCATTTGCGCAGGATGCTGCCGCACCCTCAGAAGAGATCGTCGTCACCGCGCGCCGCGCGGATGAAAAGCTCAAGGACGTGCCGGCATCGGTCACCGTCATCACCGCCGCCGCGATTGCCAACACCGGTGCGCGCGTCGCGTCCGATTATGTGCAGCTCACTCCCGGCGTGACCATCGTCACCGGCGTGGTCGAAGCGGGTGACACGCAGATCGCCATCCGCGGCATCAACGGCGCGCGTGACGGCGAAAACAACGTGGCGCTGGTCGTCGACGGCGTGCTCAAGTCAAACACCGCGCTGCTGGCGCAGGATCAGGGTGCGCTGACCCAGATCGAAATCCTCAAGGGTCCGCAGGGCGCTTACTACGGCCGCAGCGCCGTGGCCGGTGCGATCGTGATCGCCACCAGGAAGCCGGGTGACAAGCTCGAGGTTTCGGGCCGTGTGTCTGCTGCCAACAACAACACCTTTGCCGGCGCTGCCGTCGTCAGCGGTCCGCTGGGTTCGAACCTCGGCTTCGTGGTGAACGGCGAATACGCCACCACCGACGGCTTCTACCGCGATACTTTCCAGTCCAGCGCGCTCTATGCCAGCACCTATCCGGGGCAGGGCAAGGGCATCGCTGCATCGGTGGATGACAACGAGCGCTTCAACATCAATGGCCGCCTGCTGTTCACCCCGAGCACCGACACCGAAATCGACGTCAAGGCGCGCTACAGCAAGCTGAAGGGCGCAGCGATCGGCTTCAACGCGATCTTCCAGCTGCCCGGCCTTGCTGCCGCATTTGGTGCGCCGGTGTTCAACATCGATGCGAACGACCACCAGTTCGTCTTTGCCCGCAACATCAACCCCGAAAACAACCAGAAGTCTTTCGAAGCCTCGGTCCGACTGGCCCAGACGCTCAACGATTCGATGAAGCTCACCGGCTATGTTGCCTACAGCAACACCAAGAACGATTTCTTCGCCGACGGCACAAGCGGCACCTTCGCCTTCTTCAACAACGAGAGCAGCTGCCTTGCCAGCGCCGCTGCGCTCAAGGGCTTCCCGGTTCAGGCGCCGTTTGGCGTCGATGTCGGCAACCCCAACGTGTTCCTCAATCCCTATTCGCCGGTTACCTGCGATGGCACGCAATATCAGCAGCGTGACCAGAAGGACATTTCCGCCGAACTGCGCCTTGCAGGGGATGCGGGCGACGGCATCAACTGGTCGCTGGGTGGTTACTATCTCAACATCGACCGGTTCAACTGCAACAACCTCGGAACCGATACTGGCCAGGGCGTGATCCGCCAGTGCTACACCACCGATGCGCGCAACCGCACTGAAGCGTTGGCGCAGGATACCTTCAACACCAACGTCTACGCCCTGTTCGGCTCGCTGGAATACAAGCCCACTGACAAGCTGAAGCTCAGCTTTGCGGCGCGCTATGACATCGAACAGCGCAGCACCGAAAACGGCATCCCAACCGGCCGTCTGACGCGCTGGGTGGGCAACGTGCTGACCGGCAACCCGAACGGCACCGCGACGACCCCGGCCAACTACTTCCTCAACCCCGGTCTCGATCCGGCCTACAACCCAAGCGGTGTGCTGGCCCCGCGCCGCGCCACCTACAAGCAGCTGCAGCCCAAGATCTCGATCAGCTATGCCGCAAGCGACGACATCAGCTTCTTCGCGAACTGGGGCATCGGCTTCAAGACGGGCGGCTTCAACAACGCCGGTTCCGCGGCGATCGTGAACGGCTTTTTCAACCAGGGCATCGGCGCGGGCCTGTCGATCTTCGATGATTACAAGAAGGAAACCTCGAGCGCGTTCGAAGCGGGTGTCAAGGGTTCGGTCGCGCCGGGGGTAAACTTTGAACTGGCTGGCTACTACACTGACGTGAAGAACTCGCAGTTCTTCGAATTCTTCGTCGGTCCGTTCGGCCTGCTGCGCGTGGTCTCGAACATCGACAAGGTGACGTTCAAGGGCATCGAAGGTTCGTTCAACGCGCGCCTGCTCAAGGGCTTCACCGTGTTCGGTTCGGCCAACTACACCGAAAGCGAAATCAAGAAGAACTCGGCACGTCCCTACACCGTTGGCAACGAGGCTCCGGCGACGTCGAAGTACACTGTCAACCTGGGCGCACAGTATGATGGCCCGATCACCGACTCGCTCGGCCTGTTGCTGCGTGCCGACTATCGTCTGACCGGTCCGACCGCGTTCCACACGGTGCAAAACAACAATGTGC
>CANEVG010000262.1 GCA_947442095.1 Sphingomonadaceae bacterium | reverse complement strand
CTTAGCCCTCTCTCCTTCAGGGGAGATGGTTTGGCGAGGGGGGCTTTCGCGCGACCTGAACCAAAAGCGGACTGGCCGGACACGACCCCGTTGCAGCCGTTCGGCTTTATTGCTTGGAAGCAGATCAGCCGCCTTTGGCGGCCATGGTCCTGGCTAGAACGGAAGCGCCAAATCGGCCGCGAACCAAGTTGATACATCGCCTGTAACCGGGTCTCGGCGTCCTTCCCGCCAAGCCACGCTGACGTACAATCTCCTCCCAGCGTCAGCTTCAAATATCGTTTGCCTGAAGCCCCGGGACTTGTATTCCACATGATCTGCGACGACGCCTCTAGCGGCTAGCCATTCGTCGTCTCGTACCGCAACATGCAATGCGCCCCGATCGCTTTGGAAGCCTATGCTCTCTAAGCATTCGCCGGTGTCGCGATGACCCTCGTGATCAAAGGTCACTTCCAAGTGCAAGGGCATTTCGCGAGTGACTGGCGTAGCGACGTTGATCGAAGCTAGCATCACGCCATCAACGACCATTCCATCGGGCAGCTTAGGAACCTCGATCGGGCTTACTTCGATGGTAACACTCGGCAAGCCGATGATGCCAAATACCACCACACCGAGAGGCAGCGTGGCAGCCGAGGTGGTTTGAGAGGGTATCGTCATACTCCCGCAGGAGTATCACACATGCAGCGATGTACAGTGCCCCCTATCCAAAAATTCCAGTTAGTTAATTGGTGAGCCCTATGGCCCGTCAATCACCACCACGATTGCGCCTTCAGGCTCAACCCCTCCCGCCGCAAGCCGCGCCGCATCGGCCCGCACACGTGCCAAAACTGCGCTGGGCACCGTAGGCCCCGTCACCACGACATCGGCCTGCCCCAGCAGCCGCGCCTCGCGCAAGGTCAGGTCGTCGGGATCGGTGGAGCGTAAGGTAATCCTGAAACGCCCCGCCGCGCCGTCCGCGCCGCCGGCAAGCCATGCGGCCACATCTGCGGCATCCGCGCCGCGCAAGGGATCGAGCGCACCACCCTCTTCAAGCGCGCAATCGAGCGCGCGGCGGCGTTCTGACCCTGTCGGCCATCGCGCGCGCATCGCATCACGCGCGGCGTAGAGCGACTCGGCCAGCGCGCCAAGCCCTTGCGGCAACAGCCGCTCCAGCCGCAGCCGCAGCGCTTTGGCGAGGCCAGCTGAAGCGCCGCCAGTGCCCACCGCGATCAGCACCGGTGCGCGGTCGATGATCGAAGGCGTGGTAAAATCGCACAGCGTCGGACGGTCGACGACATTGACCAGCAGCCCCGCCCCGCGCGCGCGGATCGCATCACCCTCGCAGGTGCGCGCATCATCGTGCGCGATGAATGCCAGCCGCGCGCCCACATCGATACCTTCGGCCAGATCCTCGATCACTTTGCCGCCCGCGCGAAGCACCAGCCGCCGCTTCGCCTCCGCCGCCTCGCCATGCCCCAGCACCACCACCGGTTGCCCGGCGATGCGATGAAACAGCGGGAGGCTGGGAAGGCTCACGCCAGCCAGTCCGGCACGCGCTCAGCGGAAAGAATGGTCGAAGGCTCGATCCGGTCGGCCACCACGGCCCACTTGCCCCCATCCACCATCACTTCGGGCACCATCGGCCTTGAGTTATAGGTATTGGCCATCGTCGCGCCATAAGCCCCGGCGGTTCGGAACACCGCCAGATCGCCGCGCGCAACCACATCAATGTCGCGCGCCTTGGCGAAAGTATCGCTCGATTCGCAGATCGGACCGACGATGTTAGCGGTCATCCGTGCGCCGCTTGGGGCCACCGCGCTGAAATCATGCCACGCGTCATACATCGCCGGGCGTGCCAGATCGTTCATCGCGGCATCGACGACCACCCAGGGATGCACCGCGCCTTCCTTCACCCGCACCACTTCGGTCAGCAGCACGCCGGTGTTGCCGGTGATGACACGGCCAGGCTCGAACATCAGTGTCACGTCCCAGTCCGCCGTCACGCGCGCGATCATCGCGGCGTATTCGGCTGGCTGCGGGAACACCTCGCCCGCCTTGTAGGGCACGCCCACCCCGCCGCCGAGGTCCATGTGCGTGACCGTGCCGCCGCCCGCGCGGATCTCCCGCATCAGCGCCCCGGCTTTGGTGAACGCGGCCTCCAGCGGATCGAGGCTGGCAAGCTGGCTGCCGATATGGAGCGCAATGCCGCGCATGTTGAGCCCCGGCACCGCCGCCAGCCGGGCATAGATGCCCGCCGCGCGGTTGTGCGGCACGCCGAACTTGTTCTCGGCCTTGCCGGTGGAAATCTTCTCGTGCGTGCCCGCATCGACATCGGGATTGATGCGCAAGGTGCAAGTCGCGACAAGGCCCATGGCCTCAGCGATTTCGGCCAGCTCCTGGCCTTCTTCCTCGCTTTCGAGGTTGAATTGCCCAGTCCCCACTTCCAGCGCGCGGCGCATCTCGCGCGCCGTCTTGCCAACGCCAGAGAACACGACGTCGGCCGGCGCAATCCCCGCCGCAAGCGCGCGGTCAAGTTCGCCCAACGAAACAACGTCCGCACCATACCCTTCCGCTGCCAGCACCTTGAGCACCGCGAGATTGGGATTGGACTTGACCGCAAACGCCAGATGCACGCGCGGCAGAACCGCCAGCGCATCGCGGAACACGCGGGCATGGCGCGTCAGCGTGGCGCGCGAATAGACATAGACCGGCGTACCAACCGCCTCGGCAATCTGCGGCAGCGCCATGTCCTCGGCGTGGAGCACGCCGCTGCGATATTCAAAGTGGTCCATCGGAATTTCCTGAAAGGCATTCGGCGAGCAGCCGCAAGAAGGTCAATCCTCGGGCGGAAGATCGAACGGATCATCGTCCCGGTCCTGAGACCGGCTGCGCAGCTCGACGCTGCGCTCGGGTTTGGCCTGCACCGGCGGGGTCAGCAGCGCATCGGCATTGGGCTGGTCGCCGCGGCCATAGGGGGCTGCGGGCAAAGAACGCCCCTGCGCCGGCAAGAGCTCGCGCCGCGCGCCGCATCCGGCGAGCACGCTGCCCAAGGCGACAAACAGCAGAACGGTGCGAAGCTGGCTCATCATGCCTCCATTCCCAGCGCAGCACGTGCCTCGGCGACACGTTTCCTTACCTCGTCCGGCGCAGTTCCGCCATGGCTGGTGCGCGCCGCCACCGATGCCTCGACCGAGAGCGCGGCATAAACCCGCTCGTCGATGCGCGGATCGATGGCCGTGAGGTCCTCGATGGACAGCTGATCGAGCGCCACGCTCCGGCTTTCCGCCAGCTTTACCGCGCTGCCGGTGATATGGTGCGCCTCGCGGAACGGGATGTTCGCCTGCCGAACGAGCCAGTCGGCGAGATCGGTAGCGGTCGCATAGCCGAGTTCGGCGGCGGCGCGCATGCGGCCCGTCCGGAAGGTCGCCTCGGCCACCATGCCGGTCATCGCCGCAATCGAAAGCGCGAGCAGCGAGGCCGCTTCGAACACTGGCGGCTTGTCGTCCTGCATATCCTTCGAATAGGCCAGCGGCAGGCCCTTCATCGTAATCATTAGCGCCGTCAGGCAGCCCACGATCCGCCCCGAATGCCCGCGCACCAGTTCCGCCGCATCGGGGTTCTTCTTCTGCGGCATGATCGAACTGCCAGTCGAAAGGCTGTCCGGCAGGGTCACGAACCCAAACGGCTGGCTCGCCCAGATGATGAACTCTTCGGCCAGCCGAGAGAGGTGCAGCGAACACTGCGCTGCCGCCATCAGGAAATCGAGCGCGAAATCGCGGTCCGACACCGAATCGAGGCTGTTGGCAGTTGGTCCGTCAAAGCCCAGCGCCTTCGCGGTGGCCACACGATCGATCGGAAAGCCGGTCCCCGCCAGCGCGGCCGCGCCCAGCGGGCACTGGTTCATGCGCGCACGCGCATCGGCCAGCCGCGAGCGATCGCGCCCGATCATCTCGTAATAGGCCATCAAATGATGCCCGAGCGTGACCGGCTGCGCTGTCTGCAGATGGGTAAAACCCGGCATGATGCTCGCGGAATGCTCGCCCGCGCGCGTCACGAGCGCGGCCTGCAAGGCCTCGAGCGCCGCGCCGGTCTGGTCCACGGTATCGCGCACCCACAGCCGAAAATCGGTCGCCACCTGATCGTTGCGGCTGCGCGCGGTGTGAAGGCGCCCGGCCACCGGGCCGATCAGTTCGGCCAGCCGGCTCTCGGAGGTCATGTGGATGTCTTCAAGATCCCAGTTTTCCGGAACCCCGCTGGCCTCATACTCCGCTGCGACCTGATCGAGCCCACCGGAAATCAGCGCTGCGTCTTCAGCCGAAACGATCCCTTGCGCACCCAGCATCGCCACATGGGCCTTTGACGCGGCGATGTCCTGTCGCCACAAGGCTTTGTCGAAGGGAATCGAGGCGTTGATTTCGCGCATCACGGCCGAAGGGCCCGCCGCGAAGCGCCCGCCCCACATCTGGTTGGAGCCTGAATTGCCGCTCATGTTGCTGCGTCCGCCTGCTTTCGTGATAATTGCGCTGGCCCTGCTCAGCGCAGGCCTGCTTGCTGGCTGCGATAGGCAAACCCCCGCCGAGGTGCAACCGCAGAGCGCCAGCACATCGGCTGCGCCTGCGGAAGGCGCATCGCCAGATGGAGCTGGACCGTTCAACGGCACGCTCGATATCGCCAATCGCGGCGCGGCGATGCCAGACGTCACCTTCACCGATCCCTCCGGCGCAAAGCTGCGCACGCTGGATCTGAAGGGCAAGCCGGTGCTGATAAATCTATGGGCGACATGGTGCGGCCCCTGTGTGCTCGAAATGCCCACGCTCGACGGGCTGGCCGCAAGCCGTACCGAAATACTCCGGGTCGTCACTGTCTCGCAGGATATCGACAAGGCCGAGGCGGTCGGCGCGTTCTTCAAGGACCGCAAGCTGGCGCATCTGCAGCCTTGGCTCGATCCCGACAATGCGATGAGCCAGCATTACGGCACCGGTGTGCTACCGACAACGGTGCTTTATAATGCCGATGGCCGTGAAGTGTGGCGCATGATCGGCTCGCACGACTGGTCGGGGCCGCGTACCGACGCATTGCTCGCCGATACGCTGCCCTGACCAATTGAGGGCTGATAAGTTGTGCTAATCAGGCGTAGCTATGCCATTGCGCCTTGCGCATCTGCTGCAGCCGATCCTTGATCGCGAGCTTGAGCTTCTTCAGCCGCTGCACGCATGAGGCGCAAGGCACGCCTGCTCGCGGCGGATCTCATGATCCAGCCGGCTGTGAACAAGGGTCAGGCGGTAGTCGTAAGCGGTCATTGCCTCTCTCCAATCGATGGATAGGTCGATCGGGCCGGCCGCGATGCAGTCTCGACAGGGGGGGG
>CANEVG010000261.1 GCA_947442095.1 Sphingomonadaceae bacterium | reverse complement strand
GGAGGATGTCGGCAAAAACGGCGAAAACAGCACCCGCATCGCCTCGCCCTGCTGGCGGAGCAGGTCTTCCACCACTGCTGTGTCGAGCGGAGCCGGCGGAGTGGTATCGGGTTCGGCCATGACAATTCAATCCCTCATGCACTGACACGCACTATAGCGCAGTTCATGCAGCATGTTAGCCCTTCCGGTTTCCATGAACCGGCGATTGTCGTATGGGCCTGACGGTGCGGCGCTTTTGCTGCGCGTATTTGTGAGTAATTCCGCCGTGACCGAAGAATTCTACCGCATGAAGCGCCTGCCGCCCTATGTCATCGCCGAAGTGAACGCGATGCGGGCCGCCGCACGCGCCCGCGGGCAGGACATCATCGATCTCGGCATGGGCAACCCCGATCTGCCGCCGCCGCCGCATGTGATCGAAAAGCTGTGCGAAGTGGCGATGAAGCCGGACGCGCATGGCTATTCCGCGTCCAAGGGCATCCCCGGCGTGCGCAAGGCGCAGGCCAGCTACTATGCGCGCCGCTTCAACGTGGAGCTCGATCCCGAGACCGAAGTGGTGATGACCATGGGTTCGAAGGAAGGGCTCGCCAGCCTTGCCACCGCGATCACAGCGCCGGGCGATGTCGTGCTCGCGCCCAATCCCAGCTACCCGATCCATACGTTCGGTTTCATCATTGCCGGGGCCACGATCCGTTCGGTGCCGACCACACCGGATGAACGCTACTGGGAATCGCTTGACCGGGCAATGCGCTACAGCGTGCCGCGCCCCTCGGTCGTGATCGTGAACTACCCCTCGAACCCCACCGCGGAGACTGTCGATCTGGCGTTCTACGAGCGGCTGGTGGCGTGGGCGCGCGAGAACAAGGTCTGGGTCCTGTCCGATCTTGCGTATTCGGAGCTCTATTTCGACGGAAACCCGACGCGCTCGATCCTCGAAGTGCCGGGGGCCAAGGACGTCGCGGTCGAGTTCACCTCCATGTCGAAAACGTTCTCGATGGCCGGTTGGCGCGTGGGCTTTGCCGTGGGTAACCCGCAGCTGATCGCGGCGCTCACCCGGGTGAAGTCCTACCTTGATTACGGCGCATTTACTCCGATCCAGGCTGCGGCGTGCGCTGCGCTCAATGGCCCGCAGGATATCGTCGAGGCGAACCGCCTGCTATATCAGAAGCGCCGCGATGTAATGGTCGAAGCGTTCGGCCGCGCCGGGTGGGAAATCCCGAGCCCACGCGCCTCGATGTTCGCCTGGGCACCGCTGCCCCCTGCGCTGCGCGAAATGGGCAGCCTGGAATTTTCCAAGCAGCTTCTCGTTCACGCCGAAGTCGCGGTTGCGCCGGGCGTGGGCTATGGCGAGGACGGCGAGGGCTATGTGCGCATCGCGATGGTCGAGAACGAGCAGCGGCTGCGCCAGGCCGCGCGTAACATCCGCCGCTATCTCTCCAGCATGGGGGTCAACGCCAGCGCGGCGTGACACCCTTTTCGAAGCAGGGTCTTTCCGATGAGATTTCACGACCGTGTCAGCATAACGATCGAAAACCATGTCGCACACGTGCTGCTCGACCGTGCAGACAAGATGAACGCACTCGATGATGCCATGTTCGAGGGCATCATAGCGGCGGGTAGCTATCTGCATCAGGCCAAGGGTGTGCGCGCCGCAGTGCTTTCGGGCGCGGGCCGCTCGTTTTGCGCGGGGCTTGATCTCTCCAGCATGGCGCGCACGGACCGCTGGGAAAGCGGCAGTCTGGTCGATCGCACGCACGGCAATGCAAACCGCGCGCAGCAGGCGGCGATGGTTTGGCGCAACGTTCCCATGCCGGTGATCGCGGCGGTGCACGGCGTGTGCTTCGGCGGCGGGCTGCAAGTGGCGAGCGGCGCGGATATCCGCATCGCCGCGCCTGATGCGAGGCTTGCGGTCATGGAGGTGAAATGGGGCCTCGTGCCCGATATGGCCGGCTATCTGCTGTGGCGCGGCAATGTGCGCGATGACGTGCTGCGCGAGATGACATACACTCACCGCGAGTTTTCCGGTGCAGAAGCGGCCCAGCTTGGCTTCGTCACGCATGCCGATCCCGATCCGCTAGGGCGCGCGATGGCGCTGGCGCAGGAGATCGCGAGCAAGAGCCCCACCGCCACGCGCGGCGCCAAGCTGCTGACCAACCGCACCGCCGATATGAATGCAGACCAGATCCTGATGGCCGAAAGCATGGCGCAGCACGAACTGATGTATTCGCGCAACCAGGTTGAAGCGGTGAAGGCCGGGCTCGAGAAGCGCGCGCCCGAGTTCATTGATCCATAAGCTGAGGGCCAAGCGCGCAAAGAATCCCGTTGCGGGCGGCCCGGCGCTCGGCTAACCGCCCCCTTCGACGCTGAAGCGCATCGGGGCCCGATGGCGGAGTGGTGACGTAGCGGACTGCAAATCCGTGCACGCCGGTTCGATTCCGGCTCGGGCCTCCAATTCGCCGTTTGAAGATGTCCGGCAACGTCGATCAAATAGCTGTTTTGCAGCATCTTTCTGGTACAACTCTCTGCATCAGGTCGGGTCGATCCGACCGCATCCGGGACCATTGATGGTACAGGTGATGGATCACAGCCCGATGCTGGACGCGAAGGTCCATCAATATCGGAAGGTGTAAAACGCAAATCTGGGCGCACCGCCAACGCCGTGAAGCATGCCAAGCCAAGGCCGCAGGCTTACAATCTGCCCGACCGCGATGGACTTTATCGTCTCGTGACGCCCACCGGCATCCGATACTGGCGGATAAACTACCGCTTCGGTGGGCAGCAGCGCACGCTCTCGTTCGGACGCTGCCCGAAAACACGGCTCAGGGACGCGCGCGAAATGCTGCTCGAGGCGCGCAGATCGCTGGCAAAGGGCCTTGACCCACTGGAGCAAGCCAAACTCGAAAAGATCGCTAAATCCATCGCTGCCGCCGCTATGTTGAGGCCGTGGCTGTCAACGCCGATATAAAATGGGACCAGGCACCGGTTCAAGAAGGGGCCAGCCGGTTTAAACAAAAAGCCTCTGTTTGAGGCTGGGTACGATCGGCGTCGGGGAAACGGCTGCAGCGTAGCGGAAGCCGATTTCCCGGCGCCGAATGCCGTTTCTCATCAGGTCACATTGCTGCCCTCCTTGTCCTTTTGGCGCTCACGGCTGCTGGCCAGAGGGAAGCTGTCACCGTTCATCTCGAGGATGTGAACGTGATGGCTTACCCGGTCGAGGAGTGCGCCGGTAAGGCGTTCGGAGCCGAACACCGGTGTCCATTCGTCGAACCGTAGATTGCTCGTGTTCGCCGTCAGGTTTACCAACGAAGAAAGCAGCCGTGCTGGGCATTGCGCCTAGGCGGCGGGTTAACGCACCGGCACCTGGTAGGCCTCGCTCCCGGCAAAGCGCAGGGTGCGCACAATCTTGCCGGAGCGGACAACGACCTGATTGACCTGCTTGGGGTACACATCGCGCAAGATTGTGGATTGAACTTCGAGCGCCTTCGGCTTGCCCTTCACCCGCCCGGCATAATCTACACGCACCTGCCGCACACCGACCTCGATGGCGCTGAACGCTAGCGGCACAGGCTTCCCTGCGGCGTTCACGGCAAAGCGGTGCTGCAGATAGGCCTTTAGCGCCGCAATCGCCTCGGGATCGTCGAGGCTCGGCTGCGCATCTGGCGCAATGCTGGCCAGCGCCGGTTCCAGATCGTGTGCCTCGAACCGGTGCGAGACGGTCAGTGCCCCGTCCGCGCCCAGTGTCATGACGCTCATCGCGTCATGACCGCGATGCGCGTTTGCTGGCCCCGACGCCACCGCGGCAAACAGCGCCGCTGCTAGGAGATCACTTGCTAGCCGGCGCTTCATAGGTCTGCAGTGATCCCGGCAGGATCTTCCGGTCCGAATCCTTCATGCGGTTCTTGGCGTCCTCGGGCTTGTCGATACCCAGCATGACCGGCTCGATCCGCCCGGCATAGACGTTGTTCGAGCGGTCTGCGTCCGCCGTTTCCCACAGCGGGTCGAGCTCGGCCCGCACCAGCGTTTTGGCTGTTACTTTCTGCCAGGTCACCTGCCTGGTGTTGTAGCGCCAGACTTCCGCCGGAATCCGCGCGGTCTCTGTGGAGCCGTCGGAAAAGTCCATCTTCAGGATCACGGGCATGACCAACCCGCCCTTATTGCTGAAGCTGAAGCGGTAGAAGTGGTCAGTCACCAGCCGCGCCGCTTTCTCCTCCACCGTCAGGTCCTTCAGCGCCTCGGCCGCCTTGCGCTTGTCAGTTGCGGTCGCATCGAGCGGGTCGATCTGGTCATAGAAATCGCGCGTGGCGGCATCGCGCTCCACCACGGTCTTTTCGGTGTTGCGCGTGGCTGTCAGCGATTTCGGCTCGGCGTCGCGCTGCTTCTTGCGCGCTGCGGCGGCGGCTTCGGCGTCTGCCGGTTCGAGCGTTGCCTTCACCACCTTGTCGAGCGCAATGTCGACATGGTCGGTCCCATAGAACCAGCCGCGCCAGAACCAGTCGAGATCCACCCCGCTGCTTTCCTCCATCGTGCGGAAGAAATCATAGGGCGTGGGATGCTTGAAGCGCCAGCGCACCGCATATTCGCGGAACGCGCGGTCGAACAGGTCGCGCCCGAGCACGGTCTCGCGCAGGATCGTCAGCGCCGTGGCGGGCTTGCCATAGCCATTGGCACCGAACTGCAGCACCGAATCCGATTGGGTCATCAGCGGCACCTGGTTCTGCGAGAGCATGTACTCCGCAATGTCCTTGGGCTCGCCCCGCCGCGCCGGATAGTCCTTGTCCCACAGCCGTTCAGCCTGGAACTGCAGGAAGGTGTTCAGCCCTTCGTCCATCCATGTCCACTGCCGCTCGTCCGAATTGACGATCATCGGGAACCAGTTGTGTCCGATCTCGTGGATCACCACGCCGATCAGGCCATACTTGGCGCGCTCGGTATAGGTCAGATTGCCGGTCTTCTTGTCCTTCACCGGGCGCGGGCCGTTGAAGGTGATCATCGGATATTCCATGCCGCCCACCGGCCCGTTCACCGATTGCGCCACCGGATAGGGATAGGGAAAGGCAAACCGCCCATAAACGTCGATGGTATGCGCGATCGACTTGGTGGAATAGGCATCCCACAGCGGCCGCGCCTCCTTGGGGAAGAAGCTCATCGCCATGACCAGCGGCTGCTCGGCATAGTCTTGCTTCACGCCCAGCGCGTCCCACGCAAACTTGCGCGAGGAAGCCCAGCCAAAATCGCGCACATTGCTGGCGGCAAAGACCCAGGTCTTTTCGCCCGCGGCCTTGCCGCGCTCCGCCGCCGCCGCTTCTTCGGGCGTCACGACATAGACCGGCGCTGCCGCGCTTTTCGCCTGCTCCAGCCGCTGCCG
>CANEVG010000260.1 GCA_947442095.1 Sphingomonadaceae bacterium | reverse complement strand
GTCGTGCGCCTTGCCGAGGGTGATATGGCTCGCGCGACGGTCTATGGCGATGATCCGGCAGCGCAGGCCACGCTGTTTGCCGAGGCTGGGTCGCAGTTCCTCCACGTCGTCGATCTGGACGGGGCTTTCGCGGGCGAGGCGGTGAACCGCGAGGCGGTCGAGGGCATCTTGAAGGTGTTTCCGGGGCATGTGCAACTGGGCGGCGGCATCCGCAATCCCCTTGCCGTCGATGGCTGGTTCGATCTCGGCGTGAGCCGCGTGGTGATCGGCACGGCGGCGCTGAAGCACCCGCAGTTCGTCAAGGATATGGCGAAGGCCTATCCGGGCGGGATCGTGGTGGCGGTTGATGCGCGAGACGGGATGGTCGCGACCGAAGGCTGGGCGGAAGTGTCCGACGTTTCGATTGTCGATATGGCGCGGCGGTTCGAAGATGCGGGTGTGGCCTCGATCCTGTTCACCGACGTGGGCCGCGACGGGCTGCTGAAAGGCTGTAATATCGACGCGACGCTCGATCTGGCACGCAGCACCCGGCTGCCGGTGATTGCCAGCGGCGGTGTGAAGGGTATCGACGATATCCGCATGCTGAAGATCCACGAGGCGGACGGGATCGAGGGCGTGATCACCGGGCGCGCGCTGTTTGAAGGGCGGCTCGATCTGGCGGCGGCGATTGCGATGGCCGAGGCGTGATGGTTTACCTTTGGGCCTTGGGGTTTGCCATGGCGCTTTGGGAGATCACAAAAGGCGTTCGATCCGGCGAGACGTCGGTGCTTGGTGGCATTTACGGTCACGCAGGCAGGGATCGGCAACCCATTCGGTTCTGGCTGTTCCTTGCTTTGAACGTTATCTATCTAACTGCTTTTGCTTTTTTCTTCTTTGAGTTGAAGCCATGACCGTCCGCGTCCGCGTCATTCCCTGCCTTGATGTGCGTGATGGGCGCGTGGTCAAGGGCGTGAACTTTGTTGATCTGCGCGATGCGGGCGATCCAGTCGAGCAGGCGCGGGCCTATGACAAGGCGGGCGCGGACGAGCTGTGTTTCCTCGATATCTCGGCGACGCATGAGGGACGCGGGACTTTGCTCGATGTCGTCGCGCGAACCGCGGAGGTGTGTTTCATGCCGCTGACGGTGGGCGGCGGGGTGCGCAGCGCAGAGGATGCGCGCGCGCTGCTACTGGCAGGCGCGGACAAGGTGGCGGTCAATTCTGCGGCGGTCGCGCGGCCCGAACTGGTGCGCGATATTGCCGAGCGGTTTGGCGCGCAGTGCGTGGTCGGCTCGGTCGATGCGCGCAAAACCGGGCCGGGTACGTGGGAGATCTTCACGCACGGCGGGCGTCGGTCTACGGGCATCGATGCGCTGGCGCATGCCGAGATGCTGGCAAGGCTGGGTGCCGGTGAGTTGCTCGTCACTTCGATGGACGGCGACGGGACCAAGGCCGGCTATGATCTGGAACTCACACGGCGGATTGCGGATGCCGTGCCGGTGCCGGTGATCGCGAGCGGGGGTGTTGGCAATCTTGACCATCTTATCGCGGGCGTAACCGAAGGCCATGCCAGCGCGGTGCTGGCGGCCTCGATCTTCCACTTCGGCACGCACACGATCGCCGAGGCGCATGCCGCCTTGCGCGCGGCGGGGCTGCCTGCGCGGGGATGAGGCTGCATTAAGCACAGTGCCAGCCGGATAGCCACCACCCCCAAAGCCCCTCCTCTGAAGCGGAGGGGGCAAGGGTTCCAAATCGTCGGATTTCTTTACGATTGGCGGTTTTGCGGGCGCGGCGTTAACCAGTGATGTCCGCATAAATGCTTGATATTCATGATCATGGCACAAGGTTTGCATTAATGAGATATGTTTACCTACTTAGGAAGCCTCCGCGTGCTCCGCTCCGTGCCGATTACCTTGCTTTTGATCTTGATGCCTGCGGGAGCAGCGTTAGCCCAAGGCGCCAGTACGGCGATTCCCGAACCGTCTGACATCACGCTGTTTGCCATCGGCCTTGCCGGGCTGATCATCGGCCGCCGGGTCGCGCGCCGCAAGGACTGAGCTGCCTGCTCGACCTCTGGCCGCTTGACCTCTGGCCGCTTGACCTCTGGACCGCGGCCCGCCATTCCCGCAGCGATGTCTTCCTCACCCGATCCGACCACGTTCCTTGCCCGGCTTGAAGCCACGATTGCTGCGCGCAGCGCCGGCGATCCTGCGTCCAGCTATGTCGCCAGCCTTCACGCCAAGGGGCGCGGCAAGATGGCGCAGAAGGTGGGCGAGGAGGCGACCGAAGTGGTGATCGCTGCGCTCACTGGCAGCCGCGACGCCCTAGTGGGAGAAGCGGCTGACCTCGTGTTTCATCTTCTCGTACTGCTGGCCGCCAGCGATGTGTCGCTGGCTGACGTGGTGGCGGAACTGGAGCGGCGCGAGGGGCTTTCGGGAATTGCCGAGAAGGCCAGCAGGCCAAAAGACGGAGGTGCTTGAACATGGCGGTCGATGCCACCCAGCCTTATGACGATCAGAACGTCTTTGCGAAAATTCTGCGCGGCGAGATTCCTTGTCGCCGCGTCCATGAGGACGAGTGGAGCCTCGCGTTCCACGATATCAACGCGCAGTCGCCAACGCACATTCTGGTGATCCCCAAGGGCGCCTATGTGTGCTGGGACGATTTCTCCGCCAAGGCTTCGGACGCCGAGATCGCCGGTTTTGTGCGCGCGGTGGGGCATGTTGCGCGTTCGGCGGGGCTGGTTGCGCCCGGCTACCGACTGCTCGCCAATACGGGGCTCAACAGCCATCAGGAAGTGCCGCATCTGCACGTGCACGTGTTCGCCGGTCGGCAACTTGGCCCGTTGCTGGCGCGGGTGGACTGAGGTTCGGTCCTTAAGGTTAACAAAACTGCGCCTTTGATCTTGCCCTGCGACTCGCCGGGAGGCTAGGACGGCAGGGCCCATGACCGCCCCTCAATTCTCCTGCCTCGAGCCTCCCGGTGGCCGCTTTTATGGTCAGCGACACCACTATGCCCTGCGTGTCTATTTCGAGGACACCGATCTTTCGGGCGTGGTCTATCACGCGAACTACTTGCGCTGGTTCGAACGCGCGCGGTCCGACATGCTGCGCCTGCTCGGCATCGACCAGCGCGCGGCGCACGAGGCGGGGGAGGGCGCGTTTGCCGTGACCGATCTGGCCCTGCGCTATCTCCGCCCAGCGCGGCTTGACGATGCGGTGCTGATCCAAAGCACGGTTGCCGCGGTATCGCGCGCCACCTGCAGCCTGATCCAGAAGGCGCTGCTGGGGGCCGAGCTCTTGTGCGAGGCGCACGTTCGCGTCGCGTTTGTTTCCCCCGCCGGGCGGGCGCGGCGACTGCCCGCGCCGTTCCTTGCCGCATTCTCTTCGTTGCTTGCGCCTCCTCAGGAAGGGCCCGCTATCCCATGATGCTCTCTGTACTTGCTGCCACTGCCAATTCCGGAGCCATCGCCGGGATGCCGACACAGCTCAATCCGGTCGCGTTGTTCTTCGACGCCGATATCGTTGTGCAGGTGGTGATGGCTGGGTTGGTGCTCGCGTCGGTCTGGGTCTGGACCATCGTGGTCGCATTCTCGTTGCGCATGAGCCAGGTCCAGCGCGGGTGCGACAAGTACGAGACGGCGTTTTGGGAAGCGCGCGATGTCGATGCGTTCCACAAGGAAAACGGATCGAAGGACGTGCCGAGCGCCCGCGTGGTGAGCGCGGCCCTGGCCGAATGGCGGCGCTCGACCTCTGGCAAGAGCATCGACCGCGAAGGCACGCGCCAGCGGCTTAATACGGCGATGGAAGGCGTGGTCACTGCAGAGACGGACAAGCTGGCAAGCCGGCTCAATTTCCTCGCGACGGTAGGCGCGGTCGCGCCGTTCGTTGGCCTTTTCGGCACCGTCTGGGGCATCATGGACAGCTTCTTCAATATCGGCGCGCAGCAGAATTCTTCGCTTGCTGTGGTGGCGCCGGGCATTTCGGAGGCGCTGTTCGCCACCGCCATCGGCCTGTTTGCGGCCATTCCGGCGGTGATCGCCTACAACCGCTTCTCTCACCGGGTAAACGGCTTCGAGACGCGGCTGTTCCGCTTTGCGGATCGCTTCCATGCCACGCTGAGCCGCGAGCTGGAGCAGTAGGCGCATGAGTATGGGAACCACTTCTGGCGGTGGCGGCGGGCGGCGCGGGCGGCGCGGGCGCGGGCGCGCCGCGGCGATGAGCGAGATCAACGTGACGCCGCTGGTCGATGTCATGCTCGTTCTGCTGATCATCTTCATGGTGACCGCGCCGATGCTGACCGCGGGCGTGCCGGTCGACCTGCCCGATAGCCAGGCCGAGGCGCTCAAGACTGAGCAGAAGACGATCACCGTCAGCATGGACGGCGAGGGGCGGATATTCCTCGACGATCAGGAACTCGCGCCGGGCGAGCTGGGCGACCGGCTGGCGGGGCTCGCTCCTGCCGCAGGTGCTACTGCCAAAGCGCCGCTGGTCACGCTGCGCGCCGATCGCAGCCTTGATTATGGCCGCGTGGTCGCGGTGATGGGCGCGCTCAATGCGGCGGGGTTCAAGTCGATCTCGCTGGTCACCAACGGTTCAGTCACGGCCCCCTAACCGGATGGCAATGAGCGCCTCCTCGTCATCCGGCCTCTCGCGTCAGGAAGCTCTCGCGCTGTTCGTGGCGCTGGCGGCGCATATGGCGCTGATCGGCGGGCTGACGCTTGCGCCGCCGGGCAAGACGATCATGTCGCCGCCCGAGCGGATGACCGTGACCTTCGCTGACGAAATTGCCGAGCAGTCGGTCTCGCCCGATCCGAATGCCGAGGCCGCGCCCGATATCGCGCCCGTGTTAGGCGAGCCCGCGCCGGAGCTTGCACCGCCCCAGCCTGCGCCAGTGGTGCCGCCGCAGCCGAAGCCTATCCCGCAGCCTGTCCCGCAGCCGAAGCCGCAACCCGCGCCGAGGCCTGCTCCCAAGCCGGTGCCGCAGCCGCGCGTCACGCCTGCGCCCCGGAAGCCGGTGGCCCAGCCGGTGGCCAAGCCCGCACCGCCCAAGCCTGCCGCCGCTCCTGCCGATGCGCATCCGCGCCGCCGTCCGGATGCGCCGAGCGGGGGCAGCCGTCTTGGCAATGATTTCCTGAGCGGCATTCCCGGTTCGACCAATCCCGGCACCGCGCGCACGCCGCCGGCAGCGGCTTTCGGGCCGGAAGTGGCGGCTTCGCTGGTCAGCGGCATTGCCCGCCAGATCAAGCCGCACTGGACCGCGCCGCAGGGCGTGGATGCTGACAAGCTGGTGACCGTGCTTGCCTGGAGCCTCAACCCCGATGGAAGCCTTGCGGGCAAGCCCGTGGTGGTGCAGCAACTGGGGATCAGCGATGCCAATCGCGCGCAGGCGC
>CANEVG010000259.1 GCA_947442095.1 Sphingomonadaceae bacterium | reverse complement strand
GGTGCTGATGAAACGCCTGCGCATCGAAGGCTTCTTCCTGCCTGATCACTTCGGCAACACCGAAGGCTTCGTGCCCCCCTTGCGCGCCTGGCTCGATGAAGGCCGCCTCGCTATGCGCTTCGATGAAACACCGGGCCTCGAAAACGTGCTCACCGCCTATGCGCGGATGCTGGGCGGCGGGGCCACAGGCAAAGTCATCGTGAAGGTGCCCTGAGGCCAGCGCGCTGACATCTGGCATTGACGCCCACGGCAACGTGGTCAGGTTAACGAGCGTTGAACCGTCCCGGGTTTTCCGGAGGCTGTTTGATTTGGGTCATGTGACCATATCGAGGGTCTCTCGGGCTGCATAGTGGTTCGCTTCAGCCTCGGAGGGCGGGATATGCCCGATCGGCCCGAACAGGCGGTGATTGTTGAACATGGGGGTAATCGCGGTGCGACTCACCCCCGCCAACTGGCTCTGATTGCGAGGTGGTTGCTCCCTGATAGGATGGAAACGGGCTCACGATCAGCACCGGGCCCAAGCATCGAATGGAGAGCAACCATGGAGCAGTATATCGGCTTGGACGTTTCACTGAAAGACACCGCGATCTCGATACGGCAGGGCGGTTCACGAATTTGGCGAGGCAAGTGCGCATCAGACCCGACGCTACTGGCAGAGATAATCCGTAAGCAGGCGCCTACGGCAAAGCGCGTGGTCTTCGAGACCGGGCCCCTCTCGACATGGTTCTATCACGCGCTGACGGCAGAAGGAGTGCCAGCGATCTGCATCGAAGCCCGCCACGCGCAGAAGATATTGAACGAGACGCTCAACAAGACCGACGCCAATGACGCTGATGGCTTGGCCCAGTTGGCCGAGGCAGGCTTTTACAAGACCGTTCGCGTGAAGAGCTTTGAAGCCATGCTGGACCGCACATTGATAGGCGTTCGCAAGCAGGTCGCCGGCATGTCGATCCAGCTCAGCAACCAAATCCGTGGGGTCATGAAGACATTCGGGCTTATCGTGCCCAAGCGCAAAGGCCGGGTGTTTGAGGGGCACGTCAGGGAACTGCTTACCGGTAATGACAGTCTGGCAAGGATCATACTACCGCTGCTCGATGCCTGGCGCGACATTCGCAAGCACGCCGCCAATCTTGACCGCCAATTGCTGGCAGCAGCACGCAATAGCAGAGCAGCGCAGCTATTGATGACGATCCCCAGCATCGGCGCCATCACGTCGCTGTCGTTCTCGGCTGCGATTGAGGATCCGGGCAACTTCAAGCGCTCGCGTTCCGTCGGCGCTTGGCTCGGGCTGACTACGCGCCGCTATCAGTCAGGAGAAATAGATTACGACGGGCACATCTCCCGACGGGGAGACAGCCACCTGCGCAGCCTACTTTATGAAGCAGCGGTGGTTATGCTTACGCGCACCAAGTCCCGGCATGATAGCAGCCTCAAGGATTGGGGGCTCAAGCTTCGGGAGCGCCTTGGCATCAAACGCGCTGCTGTCGCGGTGGCGCGCAAGTTGGCAGTCATCATGCACAGCATGTTGAAAACAGGAGAGCCATTCAACAAGTTGGCCGGCGCTCCAACCTAACCCGGACCTCGGCTCAATCATTCCAGCGCGCTCATACCCGGCGCGCGGGACGTCCCTGCCGCGGACGTGGGTCTGGCCATTCCGTTAAGACTGGATGCAGTTCCTCGGATGCTGCGTGTTGAACATAGGAAGGCCATTCCTGCGAAGACCATCATGCGGCGGCTTTTGCCGACCGCGGAAACAACCCCGCTCCCGGCACACGGCTACCCTTGCGCGCAATCTGGTCGCTACGACAAACCCATGGCGCCGACGCCTTATGCCGCGTCACAAGGAGTGTTGTCGAATGGACTTGACGTGCACGGAGCGATTAAACAACCAATCGACCCAGCGCAGGGTTGCCATTTCCACGGCTGATATGCTCGGCCAGAATCGCTGCCGCCAGATCACTTCCGCCTTGTAAAGGCCGTTGATCGGCTCGGCCAAGGCGTTGCCACAGCTGTCGCCGACGCTGCCCACAGACCGGACGAGGTTGGCCTCTGCTGGGCGCTGGGTGTAGTTCATGGCGAGGTATTGGGTTCCCCTTTCACTGTGATGGATCAGCCCGCCCCCGCCACTCACGGCACCGAAGCGGAAATGGGCGACAGCTATCTAGAGGCCCAAATCCGACAAGCTCTTTTCGATCACTTCACGCGCCGAATTGTGGGCAAAGGGGAAGGCATGGAAGAAGGTCTCGGCCTTAAGGTCCGGATCGGCGGCTGTGCCCTTGGCGAGCCAGAGCCGTGCTTCGTTGGAATTTCCCGCGAGGTGCGCCGTGAATGCAGCGATTAGAGCGATATGCTTGTGCGCACCGAGCATGCGCGCCGCACGCGATCCGAGTTCGGCGGCTTTTTCATAGTCGCCAAGTTGCACATGCGCCATCGCCCGGCTCGAAACCATCGCATAGGCGAGGGGGTCGAGCGGACTGAGCTCCAGCGCCAATGTCAGGTCGGCATCGGCTTCCTTCGGTTTGCCGGCCATGGTGCTGACGAGGCCACGATTATAAATCCCCTGTGCGTAGTTTGGACTGAGGCTGGTGGCTCTATCGAACCATGCTATCGAGTCTTCTAGCTGACCGTCGAGCCAGAAACTGCGTCCCACATTGAAGTGGGCAAACGGATCGTATTGATCCGCCTCGAGCGCGCGGTGAGCGAAATTGCGCGCCGCCTCCATCTCTGCTTCGGGACTGCCCCCGAAGTTCAGGAATGCATTCTGGAAATGCGTGAACGAGAGGCCGCCCAATGCGCGCGAAAAATAGGGATCGCGCGCAAGCGACTGGGCAAACAGTGCGGCGGCTCTCGCGTTGTCTGCCTGCCTGAAGCGATACATGTGATCAAGCCCCAGATGAAAGCATGCCCAAGCGTCGAGCTCTGTGGCGGGGCGTCTGCGCGCATTACGCACCTCGTTGCGCGGGATCTGTACTTCAAGTGCAGCGACAACCTGCGCTTCGATAGCAGACCGCATCATCTGCAGTTCGGCCAGCGCACCGCGATAACTATCCGCCCAGATCGTCTCGCCATGTTCCGCGTCGGCCAACATAATTGTGACGGCGACCTCCGCGCCCGACACCTCGATTGAGCCTGTAAGACAATAGCGAACGGCCAGCGCGTGTCCCACCGCGAGCGGATCAGCCTCTGGCCCTCTGAACCGAAAGCTGGACCCGCGGGCAATCACGAAAAGCCATTGGAGACGCGACAGGTCCATGATGATATCGGCAGGCAAGGCATCTGCAATGATGCCAAGCGGTCCGGCTTCCCCTGCAAACTCGAAGGGCAGCACGGCAATAGACGGGCGCCCGTCGCGCGACGTCCGCGATGATGGTCTGGTCGCGGCGCCGACCAGAGTTTCGGTCTGGCGCAGAACCGGCGGGACGGGTTCGGCAGCGGTAGGTTCGGCCAATTTTCCGACGAAGCGGAATCCCTTGCCGTGAATCGTGCGGATCAGGCGCTGGCTCTTGCCATCGTCGCCGATCGCCTTGCGAGCGGCCTTGATCCGGGCGGCGATGGCGGATTCCGAAACGATCCGTCTGCCCCATATCTTCTCGATCAGCTCATCCTTGCCGACCATTCTTGCATCGTTTTCTGCGAGCAGGATCAAGAGCGAGAGCACCTGCGGCTCGACGTGCACCGGCGTGCCGCCGCACCTCAATTCGAACCTCGCCGTGTCAAGCTCGAAGCCGTCAAAGCGGAAGACACTTGGATGGACTCCCGCCAATCGAGGCTCCCGTGGTTCAAATCTTCATGCGAAGGTCAGGCATATTCACGCCTGCGTCAAGCTTCACCCGAAAGTTGCGGCTACCTCTTCGCCATTGGCAAGTACCGCCCCAATACCGCGTAAGGAGAACCGAAATGCCTCTCGTAACCATCGACGTCATCAAGGACGTTTTTACCCCGGACCAGAAGCGCCAGCTGATCGATAACGTCACCGAGGCGATGATCGCGGTTGAAGGCGAGGCAATGCGCCAGGTGACATGGGTTCGCATTAACGAGTTGGAGCAGGGTGACTGGGCCATTGGCGGGCAGCGTCTCAGTGCTGCGGATGTCCATGCGATGGCTGCCAACAAGGCGGTATGATCCGCGGCGACAACAACTGCGTGAATGGAGGTAGATATGACGGACGCGATTGAAAAACGCCGCTTCGACACACCCGATGATGTGCTTGATATGAAGGATGCCGGCGCGATCAAGATCATCGGGATGACGAGCACAGGGGCGAAAGGCATGCACGCGGTCTTCAAGCCCGGTTGGGTTTGGGAGAAGGACGAGAAGCCGCTCCTGGGTCACCCCGAAGCATGCCCGATGCATCACACCGGCTACTCGCTGTCGGGCAGGCTGGTTGTGCGGATGCTCGCAAGCGGCGTCGAGACAGTAATCGAGCCTGGCGACTTTTTCGAAATCCCACCCGGACATGATGCCTTCGTAGAAGGTGACGAGCAGGTCGAGCTGATCCTGTTCGCACCGCCTGAGCATTCCCATTGAGTGAATGGCCCCCGGACACGTAAGGTCAGTCTTCCACCCACTTGGCGGCTTCGAACGCGGGCACGGGGAATAGCTCCGTGTCTCCCCGCGCCCGGCGCGCCTGTTGGAGACACATGAGACACTGCCCAGAACACGAAAACCAGCTCCTGATCGGGATGACGCGTTAACAGGGCTGATGCGCGGCAACGGAGTCGATTCCGACAGGTCATGCTCCGCACCCTGACCGCTTAGCTGCGTGTAGGAAAGCTCAGCAACAACCCCGCAATCGACCGCGCAGCGCGGCTGGAGGAAGGGCCGCTTTTCCAAGGATCGCAGGGTGGTGTAACTTCACGTCTGGAAATTTGATTTGGTCTGGTTCACGCATTCTGGTGATCCCACTTGACGTAGGGCTGCTGTTGGCCGGCCCATTTTTCGTCAATTTCGACGAGGCTTGCGCTGACGAGGCGCACCAGGCTGTCTTCGTTAGGGAAGACCCTGACTTTGACGGTGCGTCGGTTCACCATCCTGTAGGATGGGCCGATACCTCTCAGATGCAGTGTGCCCTTGCCGGATAGTCGTTGCCAAGCGATTTGGCCAATGCTGAATGGGCGGTTCTAGAGCCGTTGTTGCCCCTAACTTAGGCCGAATAGCCTCCTGCAATCCCGGGACATTCAATGAGCCAAGGTAGCGTTAAGCTTCTACTGAGATTGCATTTTCTTTAAGCGAAGCAATGATCTCAAAACTTGCCCTTTTGTCATTGGAGACCGGACAACTACGCCCAACAGTTCTGATGGCGCTTGAGAAGATAGATACTCCTCTGCGTACCGATAGCCATCTGTCCAAGACGCGTCTCTTCGCCGAAACTCATCCGTTGCGCAAGTTTC
>CANEVG010000258.1 GCA_947442095.1 Sphingomonadaceae bacterium | reverse complement strand
GCCTGTTCAGCGGCGCGAACGACGGCAAGATGATCCTGAAGATCGGCTGACCCTGTGGATTTGCTCGGTCCCCGGCGCAGCCTCCTCGTTCTCAGCGGCGGCCATCCTTACGAGGAAGCGCCGTTCGCGGCGTTTCTGGCCTCGCTCGGGGACTGGGAACTCACGCACCTCGTTCACCCCGAAGCCGAGGAACACGTGGCAGCGGGCGCTGCCGATGCGGCGGATGCCCTGCTGTTCTACGATATGCCGGGCTATACTTTTGCCGACGGGACGGTGAAGACCGCGCCGCCCTTGCCGGGCTTCAAGGCAGCGCTGGAGCGGCGCTTTGCCAGCGGACGCGGCGCGGTCATGATGCACCATGCGATCGCCGGATGGGCGGAATGGCCGCAGTGGAGCGAATGGCTGGGCGGGCGGTTTCTCTATCAGCCGGGCGAGGTGCAGGGCCGCGCCGTTCTCGATTCAGGCTATCGGCATGATGTGGACTATACCGCCGAACTGGTGGCTGGGCAGGGGGCTGGGCATCCGGTGCTGGAAGGCGTGCCCGCCACGTTCCCGGTCAACGACGAGCTCTATCTCGGCGAAGTGTTCGAGGCGGATGTCACTCCGCTGATCCGCGCGCGGCATGAATTTGTTGCTTCGAACTTCTATTCCGCCGCGCATGCCGTGGCGGGTCGGATGTTCGACAATGCCGATTGGCCGCATCCGCCGGGCAGCAATCTGGTGGCGTGGGCCAAGCCGGTTGGCAGCGCGCAGATTGTCTATTGCCAGTTCGGCGATGGCCCCCACACTTACGCAAACCCCGCCGTCCGCACCGTGATCGCTAACGCGCTCGCATGGACCGCGCAAAGCAGGAGCACGTGATGAGCCCTCAGGAAATCGTCGAAGCCTTTATTGATGCGTGGAACCGGGGCGATGTGCCCGCAGCCTTCGGCATGATGGCCGAAGACATCGTGTGGCATAATATCCCGATGGAGCCTGCCGTCGGCCTCGCCGGGGTGCAGGCGCTGATGGGGCAGTTTCCCCCCATCGAAGGTACCGAGTGGATCACGCATCACATCGCGGCCAATGGCAACGTGGTGCTCACCGAGCGGACCGACAAGTTTCTGGTGGGCGGCCGCTGGCGCGCGATCCGCGTGTCGGGCACGTTCGAGATCAACGCCGAGGGCAAGATCACCCACTGGCGCGACTATTTCGACCTGGCGGAGTTTCAGCGGGAGTTTGCCTGAGTGACGCCCCCGCACCTGATCGCGCGCGGGCGCGATCTCGCTGGGCGCACGGCAGTTGTCACGGGCGCAGCCTCCGGCATGGGCGCGGCGGCGACCGCGCGGCTGATGGCCGAGGGCGTTCACGTTCTGGCGGTTGACCGAGTGGGCGAGGGGCTGGTGGGCACGCACACGCTGCTGGCCGATCTGGCCGATCCCGATGCTTTTGCCGCTATCGCCGGGGCTGCGGAAAGCCTGCTTGGCGGCTGCGATATCCTGATCAACAATGCGGGCGTGTGTCCGGCTGGACCCTTCGCCGAAATGGCCGACGCGGACTGGGATGCGGCGCTGGGCATCAACGTGACGGCCGCGATGAAGCTGACGCGCGCCTTGTTGCCGCTGCTGGTGCATTCGGGCCGGGGGCGTGTGGTCAACGTCGGCTCGATCATGTCGCGCTACGGCGATGCCGGGCTGGTCGCCTATGCCACCTCCAAGCACGCGATCCTCGGGCTTACTCGCGCGCTGGCCATGGAACTTGGGCCGCACGGCATCACGGTCAACTGCGTGCAGCCGGGCGCGATTGCCACGGGCATGACCAAGGCCCTGTTCGAAGCCGAGACCGGTGCGCGCGGCTACTATGCGGGGCGTTCGGCGCTGGGACGGATCGGCGAACCGGAGGATGTGGCCGATGTGATGGTGTTTCTTGCCACGGACGACGCGCGCTTCATCACAGGGCAGGGGATCATGGTTGACGGCGGGGTCATGGTGCACAGTTGATGTAAGTGCGGCGCCGGCCCTTTCCCGCGCCCGACCACCCATTTAGGGTACTCGCGTGGATGATCGGGCGCGGGAGAGGGCCGGCGCCGCCTCTGATTCTGCCAGGCCGAAGCAGCCAACAGACCCCACCCTAGCAAATTCGCGCGTGGCACCGCCGATTTCGCGGTGCCAAACCGGGCCAGTAACGAGTGGGAAATACCATGAATGAAATGACCAGCGCCATGAGTCTGCTCGATCCGCAAGTGATGCAGGATCCCTTTCCGCTCTATCAGTGGGCGCACGCGAATTCGCCGGTGATCGAGCTGCCCGAAACCGGTATGAAAGTGGTGATGAGCTACGACATGTGCTCGGAAGCCGCCGGGCGGGTCGAGGATTTCTCGAACAACTTCAGTGCAGTGCTTTCGGGGGCCTTGTCGGAAGATCCCGAAGTCAGCGGGATTCTGGCGGAGGGCTGGCCGCAGATCAACACGCTGCTCACCGCCGACCCGCCGGTCCACACTCGCTTCCGCAAGCTCGTCAATCTCGCTTTCTCAATGCCGCGCGTGAACGCGCTGGAAGCGGGCATTCGCGACAAGGTGAACGGGCTGATCGACGGGTTCATCGACAAGGGCGAATGCGATTTCGTCACCGATTTCAGCGTCGGTCTGCCGGTGCAGGTGATCTGTGAGCAGCTGGGCTTCGCGCCCAACGAGCGCGGCAACGTCAAGCGCTGGTCCGATGCCTTTGCCGATCGGCTGGGCCACATGATCCCGCGTGAGCGCGAGCTGGAATGCGCACGCGAGATCGTCGATTTCCAGCGGCAGCTCAAGCTCAAGATCGACGCACGCCGCACTTCGCCGACCGATGATCTGCTGTCGGATGTTGTCAACGCCCGGCTTGACGGGGAAACCCCGCTCGATGACGCCGAGATCATGTCGGTTGCGCAGCAGCTGATGGTCGCAGGCAACGAGACGACGACGCATGCGCTTGCCGGGGGGATCGTCCACCTGGCGCGCAATCCCGAGCAGCAGGCCAAGGTCCGTGCCAATCCGGCTTTGGTGGGCAACATGATCGAGGAAGTGCTGCGGCTCGATACGCCGACCGCAGGCATGTGGCGCGTGGTGATGCGCGATTGCGAACTTGGCGGTCACAGCTTCAAGGGCGGCTCGATGATCATGCTGCGCTTTGCCGCTGCCAACCGCGATCCGGCCAAGTACCCCGATCCCGATGCCTTCGATGTGGAGCGCACCAATGCGCGCACGCACCTCGCGTTCGGCAAAGGCATCCACATGTGTGTGGGCAACATGCTCAGCCGCAAGGAAATGACGGTGGCCTTCAGCGAGTTGCTGCGCCGGGTCGATGATATTCGCATCAAGGACGGGGCCGAACTGAAGGTATCGCCCAACCTGCTGCTGCGCGGGTTCGTCTCGGTTCCCATCACCTACAAGAAGTCTGCCGCATGAACTTCGATCTCGACGAGAACCAGGAGATGTTCAAGGCCGCGGTCGAGCGGTTTTGCGGCGGGGCCGACGTGCCTGCGCGGCTTGCGGCGCGCCGGCTCCCCGGCGGTCTGGACCGCGCGCGCTGGCAGGAACTGGCCGAGTTGGGACTGATCGGGCTTGCCGCGTCCGAAGACGATGGCGGCATGGGCGGCTCGGTGCTCGATCTGGCGGTCGTGGCGCAGGCGCTGGGCTATGGCCAGGCGGCGGAACCGTGGCTTGAATGCGGGTTCATTCCCGCGCGGCTGCTGGCCGGCACCGAACACGGCGCGGTAGTGATTGCGGGTGTGGCGATTGCGGCGTTTGCTTTTGCCGAGCCTGGTCGGCGTTATGTGCTTGAAGCGCAGGGCGTCAAGGTTCGGGGCGGGCGCATCTCCGGCACCAAGCAGTTCGTGCTGGGCGGCGCTGCGGCAGACCTGTTCATCGTCACCGCCGAGATGGACGGCGCAACCCGGCTGTTCGCCGTTCCCGCGACTGCCGAAGGCATCGAGATCAGGCCCTATCCGGTGGCGGACGGCGGCGTTGCGGCGATACTCACGCTGCGCGATGTGCCGGTGGGCGAACCGCTCACCGCAGATCTGGGCGCGGCCCTTGATGCCGCGCGGCTAATGGCGGCGGCCGAGATCGCCGGTCTCGCGCACCGATTGTTCGATGATACGTTGGCCTACATCAAGACGCGCGAGCAGTTCAACCAGCCGATCGGGCGGTTCCAGGTGATCCAGCACCGCATGGTCGATGCTTATGCGAAAGTCGAAAGCATCCAGTCCGCGCTCTACCGCGCCGTGCTCCAGCCTGCGGCGCCGATGGCCGCGATCAAGGCGCATGTGGCCGAACAGGCGATCTGGGTTGCGCATCAGGCGGTGCAGCTGCACGGCGGCATGGGGATGAGCGATGATCTCGCCATTGGCCACGGGCTGAAGCGGATCGTTTTGCTATCAAAGCTGTTTGGTGATCCTGCAGGGGACATCCTCGATTACGCCCGGGCCGCGTGACGATGTACTGGCCGTCAAGGATTATGGAGCGCATTTGATGACGAAAAGTTCGGGTCCTCAGCGGATCGATTGCCACTTTGTGGCGGCCGGCAAATACCACGATATCGATTTCGCGCGGCTCGAGGTCCTCAAGCTGCTGGCGGAACACCCGCATATCCGCACGACCGTGGCGATGGACTATTCCAACGTCGAGCGGATCGCGGCGTGCAAGTTCCTCGTGACCTACACCTGCGATCTTATGCCCACGCCCGAGGAAGCCGAGGCGATCAAGGCATTCCTCGCAAACGGCGGTCGCTGGCTGGCGCTGCATGGCACCAACTCGATCCTGCGCTTCGTCGAAGGCGGGGTCGATTGCCCCGAAGAGCGCGATGATGTGATGGAAATTCTCGGCACGCAGTTCAAGGCGCACCCGCCGATCGGCTCGTTCCGCGTGGAAGTGACCGACCGCGAGCATCCGCTGACCCAAGGCCTCGAAGATTTCGACGTAATCGATGAGCTTTACATCAGCAAGCAGACCGCACCGATCAAAATCCTGATGCAGACGCGCTTCGATGGCGAAGCGACCGGCTTTGTCGAATCGAAGTATTCAGATGTCGTCGTGCCGATCCTGTACCTGCGCGATCATGGCAAGGGCGGGGTGCTTTACAACATGCTCGGCCACTGCCGCAGTCACTACGATGTTATTGAGCTCCTGCCCTTTTGGACACATCCCGAGCGTTGCAGTTGGAACTATCCCGTCTACTACGAAACCCTGCGCCGCGGGATTCGCTGGGCCATGAGTGAGATCATTTGATGGACATGGATTTCTCCCCCGAGGACCTCGCCTTCCGCGAAGAAGTGCGCGCATTCCTCGATGCCAAGCTCAACGCACGCCTCCGCGAAGGCGCGGCCAACACGCCCAGCGTGTTCACCGAACCCGATATCACGCGCGAATGGCAGGCGATTTTGGCGGAGAAAGGCTGGCTCGCCACGT
>CANEVG010000257.1 GCA_947442095.1 Sphingomonadaceae bacterium | reverse complement strand
GGCGACATGCTGCAGCGCCTGACCAACCATGTGCTGCCTTCCACCACGCATCGCGTGCGCAACCCGGAGGGCCCCCGCGCGGCATACAGCCGCTATTCGATGCCGTTCTTCCTGCATCTGCGCAGCGAATTCAGCATCGCTACGTTGCCCGAATGCGTGAGCGCGGCAAACCCGGACCGTTATCCGGTGCCGATAACGGCTGACGAATACCTGCACGAGCGGCTACGCGAGATCGGCCTGAAGGTTTAGCTCCGCACGTCCAGCACCTCGATCGCGCCTTCCTTGCCGCCAAAATCCACTTCGTCCCCAGCTTCGGCGCCGAACAGCGCGCGGCTCAGCGGAGCGGAAAAGGCCAGCAGGCCGGCAGCCGGGTCCGCCTCGTCATCACCCACCAGCGTGATCGTGCGCGCCTTGCCTCCCAGCCGGAACGAAACCGTGGAACCGAAAGCCACCGCCGTTCCGGCCGGCGGCGGCATCACTTGCGCCGTCGCTTGGCGGGTCAGCCAATAGCGCAGATCGCGGCGGACTTTCTTGATGGCGTCCTCGTCGGACAGGCCGCCAAGCTGCGCCTCCAACGCGGCAACGCGCGCCGCAATCAACAAAAGGCCGCGCTCGGTTACAAGGTTCGGACCCGGCGGGATCGGCAGTTCGAACTTGGGTTCGAGATGTTCGTCATCCCCTTCGCGGCGGAATGCGACGCTCATGCTTCGTCCCCCTCTCCAACAGTCCATTCGGCCAGATCGGGCGCGCTGCCGATCAGCGCGAGGCCGTGGGCAATGGAGGTCAATTCATTGCCGCTGGCAATCCGGTCCGCGCCAAAGCGCCGCTCGAACAGCGCGCGCACCGCCGGGATGAGCGAGGAGCCGCCAGTGACGAACACGTGGTCGATCTGTCTGGCGGCGAGGCCGGCCCGCGCCAGCACCCGGTCCACGCCCTCATCCAGCTCGGCCAGATCGGGCGCGATCCAGCCTTCGAATTCGGTCCGGCTGACCTCGGCCGCAACCGAAAGCCCTGCCCCATCGAAGCGAAACTCCGCTTGGGCCTGGCTAGAAAGCGCGCGCTTCACCGCGCCGATCGCTTCATAAAGCCCATAGCCCAACTCATGCTCCACCACCGCGATCATGCGGTCGATCGCGGCTGGATCGGTCGCGGCGTGGCGCAACTTCGCCAACTGATCGAGCGAGCGCTTGTTGCGCATCAGCGCCAGCTTCGACCAGTCGCTGAAATCGGCAAAATGGCCGCCGGGAATCTCGAGAACCTTATCGAATGAACGATAGGTGCCGCCTTTGCCCAGCAGCGGCAGGACTAGCTTGTCCATGATCCGATAATCGAACCGGTCCCCGGCGATGCCCACGCCTGCCGATGCCAGCGGTACGCAGCGGCGCGGTGCATCGGGCGCAGACACGCGGACGATGGAAAAGTCGCTGGTGCCGCCGCCAAAATCGGCCACCAGCAGCGTCGCCGGTTCGCTCAAGCTGGAGGCAAAGCTGTAGGCCGCTCCAAGCGGCTCGTAGACATAGTGGATCTTGCGGTTCAGCCCTGCGAACATCGCGTCATAGCGCGCGACAGCCAGTGCCGGATCGGGCCGAGCGCCAACATAGCGCACCGGGCGGCCCACCACGATCCGTTCGGGCAGATTCTGCAGCACGCTGCCGGCGTGGGTGGCCAGATGATTAAGGAACATGCGGCCCAGATCTTCAAACCGCAGCCGCTTGGTGAAGATCTGCGCGTGTTCGAACGTGGTGCTTGCGGCCACCGACTTGAACGACTGCAGGAAACGCGATCCTTGCGGAAAGCCCAGGAATTCGGCGATAGCCCATGGCCCGGCCTCGTGTTCCAGCGCGCCGCGCACGGCATCGTCCTGCCAGAAGCACAGCGCGGAGCGGAATACCGCCCCCGTACCGTCAGGCGCGGCGAAATCGACCAAGCTGGCGGCGCTGCCATCTGCCGTATGCGCCACAACCGAATTGGTCGTGCCGAAATCGATGCCGATTGCTGGCACGGGCGAAACGGAGGCAGACATGAACCGAAGGACTTTCAAAGGCCAGGGCAGGCAATGGCCGGCGCAGGCCAGCAAGGAAGGGGAGCCGCCCTTACCCCGCCGTCTCCTTTGGCACCACGTTGTATTTGCGCACTTCGTCCTGGCTCAGGCAATAGCGCGTGGTCTTGTTGGCGGCGGTGGCGACCGCCTGCTGCTTGTACATTACTTCGGTGAGCAGCTTGCGAGAGATGCCCATGCGGATGAGGAAGTCGTTGTCCTCGCTGGCAAGAAGTGCGCTATCCTGCTCGATCTGGCCGATCAGGCGCGTCGTTTCGGCGCTGCCTTCCTCCACCGAAATTTCGATCGTGTCGCGGTCGCCGGTGTGGGTGAACATATGAACCATGAACACGCCGCCTGGATCAACGAAGCGCCGGTCGCCGCCCATGAACAAGAAATTGCATGCGGAAAAGCAGGTCCAGCCCTTGGGGATGCGCGTGACCATGCCGGGATAGCTGCGGATCACCTTGCCCGCGAGGTTGCCCGCGCGCGCGTCGCCGCCGCGCGACTTGATCCAGACTTCCTCGATCCGCTCATCGACATCGAGTGCGGCCTTGAGCCGCTTTGGCAGCGTGGAATCGATGATTCCGTCGGCAATGAGCACATGTTTGCCGTTCCTGTCGGCAGCGCTGAGCGCAATCGCTTTGGCCTGCCCCCAATCGGGCGCTGCGGGGCATGAGGGGTTATCCTTGTCCATCGCCAGCGCTGCCGGCTTGGCCGCGATCAGACCGATTGCCGCGCCGGCCAGAGCGAGGGTGTGCAGCCGCAGCATCATCAGGCCATCAGTGCATAGCGCGCCGAGCCGGGCCTGCGGCACATGCGCTTGTCTGCAGTGGTCTCCTCGCCATTGACAATAATCACGTCGCTGACGGTGATGCATTGCATGCCGCCCTTGTCGTTGTCGTTGCGGGCCACCACGGTCGATGTACCCGACACGTTCTCGCGCGTTTCGGACGTCCACGAGGTGGACGCACCCACCGGCGGCGGGGCATCACCACCTTCAGCGCCGCGCGTGGCCTCGATCGTGGCTGCCGCCGCCTGCTTCTGCTCTTCAGGATCGAGCCTGCATGCGATGGCGTTTGTCAGCGTGTCGGCCACCTCGGCACTGGGAAAAAAGCGCGAGACCCCGGCTGAACTGGCCGCTCGGCCCAGACCCTGACTGATAAACCCGCCAAGCACCGAGGACCCCTCGCTCTTGCTCTTGCCCTTGGGGCATCCGTCCGAGTTCTTGGAGTTGCTGCTGGAGCTCTTGGGGAAGGACGGCAAGCTGAAGCCGCCGAACTGCGCACTCGCGCTCGTCGCGATCAGGCAGCCACAGATGAGCATACCCATGGCAGCGCTCAGCCGGCGGCGGGACATGGGCAGAATGGTGTTCATCACAAGCGGATCCTCGGTTCAAGCGGCACGCCCTGCAACAACAGTGCAGCCGACCGCATGACATTGCCCCAATATGCTGCGACGATCGCTTACCTTACGGCAATTGTATCGCCGATGAACCTGATAGCGCCCGAATTTAGGCAGGGGTGTGATGTGCGTCAATCACGCGCACGATAAGCAATGATCCGGCACAACGTGCCTACAGATCAATAAATGGGGAAATGGTGGAGCCTAGCGGGATCGAACCGCTGACCTCCTGCATGCCATGCAGGCGCTCTCCCAGCTGAGCTAAGGCCCCACAAAATTCGCGCAAGATGCCGCTGGAGGCATCCGCTCCGGCAGCGTACCGCCGGGAGCCGGGCCTTTATGCGAGGCCCGGCATGCTGGCAATAGCATTTTTGCGCGCCAGCGTGAAAACACCGCCAAAGTACCGGGCGGAGTGCAGCGCCAGATGGCCCCGCACTCCGGCGAGCAGAATCAGCTTTCTTCGTCGCCGTCGTCGTGGCCTGGCACGCCGAGATCGTCGTCGCCACCAAGGTCCACATCATTGTCCGGCGAATCGGTGTCTTCGTCGATATCCAGATCCTCGTCGGCCAGATCGACGTCAGGCACGGCCTCGATCTTCTCCTTCTGAATCTCTTCATAGGGGATCGGCTGCTTGGACTTGAGAACAGGCTCGGGCGTCCAGGTATACTTGCATTCCACGCAGGTTACCGGATCGTCCTTGCCCATGTCGTAGAAGCGAGTGCCGCACTTCGGGCAGCCGTGTTTTGCGCCCCATTCAGGCTTGACCATGGATATTCCTCAGGTTCGCGCCCACTGCAAAATGCGTTAGGCGCCAGATACGTTTTGCTTGATGGGGGCCCTGCGGCAGGGAATCAAGCGCGGCGCGCGCCTTGCCATAGGCGCGGGGCGCTGTCAAAAGCCCGCGGCCCTTCGCGGCCCCTTGCGGTATAGCCTATCGAGAAAGACCTGCCCGTGCATTCAGCCGATTCCTCAGCCCCGCGTCCGCGCCGCTTCACCGCCGGTGGGCCGATGACCGGGCGGATCAGGGTGCCTGGCGACAAATCGATCAGCCACCGCTCGATCATGCTGGGCGCACTTGCGGTGGGCCGCACGCGGGTGACCGGGCTGCTGGAGGGGGAGGACGTGATGTCCACCGCCGCCGCGATGCGCGCGATGGGCGCGACGATCGACCGGCTCGAAACTGGAGAATGGGTGATCGACGGCATGGGCGTCGGCGGGCTGCTGCAGCCGCGCACCGCACTAGACATGGGCAATTCCGGCACCTCGACGCGGCTGCTTATGGGCCTTGTCGCCAGCCACCCCATTACCGCAACGTTCATCGGCGATGCCAGCCTCTCAAAGCGACCGATGGGCCGGGTGATAGAGCCGCTCTCGCAAATGGGCGCGCACTTTGCCGCTGCGCCGGGTGGCCGCCTCCCCCTCACCTTGCACGGCATCGCGCCCGCGGTGCCGATCAGCTACCGCCTTCCCGTGGCCTCAGCGCAGGTCAAAAGCGCGGTGCTGCTGGCAGGCCTCAACACGCCCGGCATCACGACCGTGATCGAGCCAGTGCCGACCCGCGACCATTCCGAGCGCATGTTGCGCGGGTTCGGCGCGGAGTTGGCCGTTGAAATCGCCGCAGACGGAACCCGCACGATCCACTTGACGGGCGAAGCGGAACTGAAGCCCCAGACCATCGAGGTTCCGGGCGACCCCTCCTCCGCCGCGTTCTTTGTGGTCGCCGCGCTGCTCGTGCCGGGCTCGAACCTCGTGATCGAGAACGTCGGCCTCAATCCCACCCGCGCCGCGTTGTTTGGCGTGCTGCGCGATATGGGCGGCTCCATCGAGGAGCTGGATCGGCGCGATGTGGGCGGCGAGCCGGTGGCAGACTTGCGCGTGCGCCACTCATCGCTCAGCGGGATTGCGGTCGATCCGGCCGTCGTGCCGAGTATGGTCGACGAGTTCCCGGTGCTGTTCGTGGCCGCCGCGCTCGCCAGCGGACGCACTGTCACCAGCGGCCT
>CANEVG010000256.1 GCA_947442095.1 Sphingomonadaceae bacterium | reverse complement strand
CGTATGTCGAATGGGTGGAGAGCACGCTCATCGGCCTTGCTCCTTGGCCAGATGCTCCTGCGCCGCCGGTGCGTTCACATCGACCATCGTGCCCAGCACCTGCAGATAGGCGATCAGCGCGTCCATTTCACTGAGCCGCTTCGGATCGCCATCGAAGTCGCGCGCCGCTGCCCCCGGATAGTGTTTAAACAGCGCGGTGTGATCCGCATCCGGATCGGCCTGCGCCTTGAGGTCCTCGTTGGCCCCGGCAATCGCGTCCATGCTGTAAGGCACGCCCACGCGCTCCAGTGTCTGCAGCGCTGCGCGCATGTCGCCCTGATCCAGCGCCTGCTGCTTGAGGAATAAATAGCGGGGCATGATCGATTCCTGCACGACCGACCGAGGGTCGCTCAGATGCTGGACATGCCATTCGTCCGAATACTTGGCCCCCACGCGCGCCAGATCCGGACCGGTTCGCTTCGAACCCCACTGGAACGGATGGTCGTACATCGATTCCGCGGCGAGACTGTAGTGGCCATAGCGCTCCACTTCGTCGCGGAACGGGCGAATCATCTGGCTGTGGCAGGTGTAGCAGCCCTCGCGCACAAAGATGTCGCGCCCGGCCTGTTCGAGCGGGGTGTAAGGGCGCATTCCCTCCACTTTCTCGATGGTGTTGTCGATCCAGAACAGCGGCGCGATCTCGACGATCCCGCCCACCGTGACCGCCGCGAAGGCCAGCACCGCCAGCAGGGTGACATTGCGCTCGAGCTTGCGGTGACGTTCCATGAAAGTTGCCATGTCGGGTTTTCCTTCCAGGCCGGGTCAGTTGTAAGTCGCGGGGGTGAGCGGCACATCGCGCGCCGGATCGAATGCTGCACCGTGGAGCGCGGTTTCCCGCCGCTTGTGGCCCATGATCGTGCGGGCGATGTTCACGGTCATCACCGCTGCGCCCGAAAGGTAGAGCAGCCCGCCCACCACCCGCAGCGCATACATCGGGTGCAGCGCCGCCACCGTGTCGGCGAACGAGTTCACGAGATACCCGTCAGTCCCGTATTCGCGCCACATCAGCCCCTGGGTGATGCCTGCCACCCACATCGCGGCGGTGTAGAAAACGATGCCGAGCGTCGCGAGCCAGAAGTGCCAGTTCACCATGCGCAGCGAATAAAGGCGCTGGCGGCCCCATAGGCGCGGCGTCATGTAATAGAGGCAGCTGAACGTGATCATCCCGTTCCAGCCCAGCGCGCCCGAATGCACGTGACCGATGGTCCAGTCGGTGTAGTGCGAAAGCGAATTGACCGACTTGATGCTCATCATCGGGCCTTCGAACGTGCTCATGCCGTAGAACGCGAGCGCGAGGACCATCATGCGCAGGATCGGATCGGTGCGGATCTTGTCCCATGCGCCGTTGAGCGTCATGAGCCCGTTGATCATCCCGCCCCAGCTCGGCATCCACAGCATGACCGAGAAGACCATGCCCAGCGTCTGCGCCCAATCGGGCAGCGCGGTGTAGTGAAGGTGGTGGGGCCCCGCCCAGATATAGAGGAAGATCAGCGCCCAGAAGTGGATGATGGAGAGCCGGTAGGAGTAGATCGGCCGCTCGGCCTGCTTGGGCACGAAGTAGTACATCATCGCGAGGAAGCCGGCGGTCAGGAAGAAGCCCACCGCATTGTGGCCATACCACCACTGCACCAGCGCGCCCTGGACCCCGCCGAACAGCGGATAGCTGCGCGATCCGAAGAAGCTCACCGGCACGTTGAGGTTGTTGACGAGGTGGAGCATCGCCACCGTGATGATGAACGCAAGGTAGAACCAGTTCGCCACATAGATGTGCGGCTCGCGGCGCTTGAGCAGGGTGGCGACGAACACCGCCAGATAGGCGAGCCAGACGAGCGTCAGCCAGAGATCAACGTACCATTCCGGTTCGGCGTACTCCTTGCCTTGCGAAATGCCCATGAGGTAGCCGGTCGCGGCCAGCACGATGAACAGCTGGTAGCCCCAGAACACGAACTTCGCGAGGCCGGGCAGCGCAAGCCGCGCGCGGCAGGTGCGCTGCACCACATAGAACGATGTCGCGATCAAGGCGTTCCCACCGAACGCGAAAATCACCGCGGAGGTGTGCAGAGGGCGCAGCCGCCCAAAGTTGATCCATTGCAGGCCGAAGTTCAATTGCGGCCAGGCTAGCTCGCAAGCGATGTAAAGCCCTGCAAGGAAGCCCGCCATGCCCCAGAAAACCGTGGCAATCACGCCCAGCCGGATCAGGTCGTCGTCATACCGTCCCGGATCGGCGGGGCGCAGCCCGGCGCTGAAATCAGCTCCGCGCAGGGTCACGACCAACCCGATGAACGCAGCAAGACCGCAGATCATCATGTGAATGGCAAAGCCGCTGTCCGCCGCAAGCGCCGCGGCGATCACTGCAAAAAACAGGGCGCCAATCCAGCCGATGGTTTGGCCTACAACAAGGTTCACGAAAGCTTCCCTTCCATGCAAAATACATCGGAGCCCCTGCCCGCGATCCGGGCGAGCGACATTGACGCGTGTCAATTTGCCCCGCGCAATCTCGTGCACCGGATCGTTATCAATTTGCCTTTTTGGTTAACGCGCGCGCGCAATTTGCGTTCCATCAATGTTTGCGTGGCTGGCCTGCGCCAAGGGGCGGTGACGCTGCGCGGCACTCGCCATCCTGCCTTGGGCAGGACATCGGCAGCAAACAGGAACCTTGCTCATGAAGACGTTTCACGCTCTCGCCCTCGGCGCTGCGCTGCTAGCTCCGGTTTCTGCTCACGCCGGTTCCTCCGATGGAAAGTGGCAAATCAAGGTGCTCGGCTCGGCCGTGCTGCCCGATGGCAAGATCACCAAAGTGGAGAGGGACCTGATCGGTCTCCCCGCCGGATCGCAGGCCAAGGCCAGCAACAACGCGGTGCCCACGCTCGCGGCCGAATACTTCTTCACACCCCATATCTCGGCGGAAACGATCTGCTGCACCAGCGCACACCACGTAACCGGCGCTGGCGCACTCGCGGGGGCGGGTCTGGTCGATCACGCCATTCTGGTGCCTGCCACGCTCACGCTGAAGTATCACCTGCCGCTGCCAGGCGGGATCAAGCCTTATATCGGCGCAGGCCCTGCGCTCTATCTCTGGCTCGGCGAGCGCGCTGGCGCCGGAGCGCAGGGGCTGGGCGCAGCGCGCGTGCGCCTGTCAAACGAAGTGGGCGCGGCGGTTCAAGCGGGCGTCGATATCCCGCTGGGCGACGCGGGTTTCGGGCTCAGCCTTGATGCCAAGAAGTACTGGGTGAAAACGACCGCGCACTTCACCACCGCCACAGGGGTGGAAGCACTGACCACGCGCCACAAGATCGACGCCTGGATCCTCAGCGCCGGCGTCGCCTACCGGTTTTGAAGTCTGTTCCCCTGACGGGGAAGGCAGCACCAGCCCGCTCCCCCGCCCGGTCACCCACAAGAGTACCCTGAATGGGTAGCCGGGCGGGAGAGCAGGCTGATGCCGCCTCTGTTTCGGCTAGGCCGAAACAGACCCAAACTAACCCGCCAAGGTCACCAGCGCGCCGCGATCAAGGATTTCCACGTCGCGACGCGTCGGCAGCGCCACCACGCCGTCGCTTTTCAGCTTCGTCAACTGGCGGCTCACGGTCTCGATCGTCAGCCCCAGCACATCGGCCACCTGCTGGCGCGAGAACGGCAACGTGAAGCGCTTGGCCGGACCGGGATGCGGCGCGCAGCCGGTCTCCGCCAGCCGCTCCGACATATCGAGCAGGAACGTCGCGATCTTCTCCGAAGCGTTCTTGCGCCCCAGCAGCATCATCCACGCGCGGGTGCGGTCCAGCTCGGCCAATGTGCGCTCGAGCAGCTTATGCTCCAGCTCTGGATGCTCGCGCGCATAGCGATCAAAGTCGTTGCGCGAGAACACGCAGACGCGCGCGTCCGTAAGCGCAACCACGCTCGCTGCGCTGGTCTGGCCAAACGGGCGGCCAATGAAATCCGAAGGATAGGCCACGCCCACGATCTGCTCGCGCCCATCGGCCGTGCTGGTTGTCAGCTTGAGGACGCCCTCGATCACATTGGCGACAAGCAGGGATGCATCGTCCTCCCAGATCAGCGGCTCACCGGCGGTCACGGCGCGGCGCCGCCCCATCGTGCTCAGGGCAGCGATCTCCGGGTCCTCTAGTCCGGCGCAAATAGCGCGGTTCCGAACTATACAGGTGTCACAGGCGCTCATCTGGATCGGAGGTATCAGCCCGCCATGCTCCCGGCAATCAGGATCGGTCCCAAACCACGAAAAACCGGGCGGCCAAGTGGCTTGGCCGCCCGAGTTGGGGAGAAATCGGCGAGAGGGGGGAAGCCGGGTCCTCTCGCGCTCCATGCTTGTGCCCCGGGCTCGAGGCGCAATCCTTGATTGAAATCAAATGCGGCGCAGTTGCGCATAAATTCTAACATCCGTTGGAAACAGCCGCGAGGCCTCAGTCCGCCAGCAGCGCCAGATCGTGATACTGGCCGCGGAAGAACAGCAGCGGGTTGCCCTCGCCCTCTTTGCCCAGCGCTTCCACCGCGCCCACCACCAGCAAGTGATCGCCGACTTCGGTCACGCGCTCGATCGTGCAATCGATCCACGCGATGGCATTGTCCAGCACCGGCAGGCCCGCCGGGCTCGCGCCGTGCGCCAGCTCGGCAAACTTGTCCTCAGCCCGCGCGGCAAAGCGGTGGCACAGCGAAAGCTGGTCCGCGCCCAGCACATTCACGCAGAACCGCCCGGTTGCCGCGATTTTCGGCCATGTTCCCGAACGCTTGTCCGGAAAAAAGCCTACCAGCGGCGGATCGAGCGAGATCGAGGTGAACGAGCCGACCACCAGCCCAAACCGCTCGCCGCTCTCTGCCAGCGCGGTGATCACGCAGACGCCGGTCGGATAGGCGCCCAGCACATCACGGAAGAGTCGCGCATCGATCATGGCCGACCCCCTGTCTGCAAAGCGTCGGGGGGTCAAGCCTCGATTGCCGCGACGGCGTCCAATACCCTTGTCGCCCATTCACGGCGGCAAATCAGTAGGTCCGGCAGGTATGTATCGGCCTGATTATAAACCAGCGGCGCGCCATCGATGCGCGAGACATGCAGGCCCGCCGCTGCCGCCACGGCCACTGGCGCGCAGTTGTCCCACTCATACTGTCCGCCCGAATGGAGGTAGATTTCCGCTTCCCCACGCACCACCGCCATGGCCTTTGCGCCCGCCGAGCCCATCGGCACCAACTCACCGCCCAAACCCTCGGAAACGATGACCGCCTCGCGCGCTGGGCGCGAACGGCTCACCAGCAGGCGCGGGCGTTCGGCCATTGGCGGGAGGCCAAGCGGCGCAGCGCTATCGAGCAGCAGATCGAGCCCCGGCAAGGCCACCGCGCCCAGCGTGGCTACGCCGTCCAAGGCGAGCCCGATATGCACCGCCCAATCATCGCGCCCCTCGCCAT
>CANEVG010000255.1 GCA_947442095.1 Sphingomonadaceae bacterium | reverse complement strand
TTGCCGCATAAAAAAGCCAGGCCATGCAAGCGATGCATGGCCTGGTTTTTTGTGCGCTGCGCAGGGGTTTTAGAGCGCGACCGTCAGGCCGCCGTCGACGACAATCGTCTGCCCGGTGAGGTAGCTCGCCTTGTCGGAGAGCAGGAAGGCGATCACTTCGCCGATTTCCGAGGCGTGCCCGGCGCGGCCCAGCGGGACCGTGGTTTCGGCAGCAGCAAGCCCCTCCGGCCCGAGCGAGTTTTCCTCCGAAAGGATCTGCGCCGTCCGAATGAAGCCCGGCGCGACGGCGTTCACGCGAACGTTGTCCTTTGCCAGCGCGCAGGCGGCGGCCTTGACCATCCCGGTGATGCCTGCCTTGGCGGCGGAATAGTGCCAGTGATCGTCCCAGCCGACCACCGCGCCGGCGATCGATGACACGCAGACCATCGCGCCCTGCTGCTTGAGCGCCATCGCCGGTGCGGCGGCGCGGATCAGGCGCATCTGGCCCTTGAGGTTTACATTGAGAACCTCGTCCCACTTATCGTCCGTCATGATCGGATAGGTTGCGCGGGGTGCGATCCCGGCATTCGCCACCAGCGCAGACAGGCTGCCGAAGCGTGCATCGATATCTGCGATCAGAGCGCTGCAGGCGGCCGTATCGCTGACATCCAGCGCAGCATATTCCGCCGAGCCGCCAAGGCTGCGTATCTCGGCTGCCACGGCCTCGCCCTCGGCGGCCAGAATGTCGCTGACCACGACATGATAGCCATCGCGTCCGAGAATCTTTGCCGTCGCTGCGCCTATGCCTATGCCGGCGCCGGAAACCAATGCTGCACGCATGCGGGAGATCCTTTCATTGTATGGATTGCAGGAATTGTACGCCGCGAAGGATGCATTTGAATTGCCTTCGCAGCAAGGCCGCTCGCGAGGGATGGGGTCAGAATGTGCACAAAAAGTCTATTGAAAGTGAATTGAACCTTGCGCTCCTGTCTGGTCGGTATACAAATCACTGGAGAGAACAGAGGAGACTGCCCGTGGAGACGAGTCTGCAGCAAGCGCCGGGTGGTGCTCCGGCAAGCCATGGGCCTGATGGCGCCACGATAGAGCAGCTTCAGCAAATTCTGGGGCGCGAGAACGTCCTGCTCGATAGCAAGAACCGCGAGTTCTACTCGCAGGACCTGAGCTTCCGTCCGCATGAAGTGGCGGCGATGGTGCTCCAGCCTGCCAGCACCGAAGCCTTGGCAGATGCCGTCGGCGTCGCCACACGCGCCGGGTTCGCAGTGGTGCCGCGCGGCGGCGGGATGAGCTACACCAGCGGCTATTCGCCCGAGCGGGCGCGCAGCGTGCTGATCGACATGCGCAAGCTGAACCGCATTATCGAGATCAACGCCGACGACATGTACGTGATCGTCGAGACGGGCTGCACGTGGAAGGACCTCCACGAAGCGCTCGCCCCGCACGGCGTGCGCACGCCCTATTGGGGCCCGCTCTCGGGCGCTTATGCCACTGTAGGCGGTGCGCTTTCGCAGAACAGCCTGTTCCACGGATCGGGCACGGGCGGCACCGCGGCGCAGACCGTGATCGGTCTCAAGGTCGTGCTCGCCGATGGCAGCCTGCTGACCACGGGGAGCTGGGCGCACAAGAATTCCACGCCGTTCTGGCGGCATTTCGGCCCGGATGTGACCGGGCTGTTCACCGCCGATACCGGCGCGATGGGCGTGAAGGCGGTTGCTGCCTTGCGGCTCGTGCGCACCGCCGGGCACACCGGCTATCTGTCCTACAAATTCGACACGCTGGAGGCGATGCTGGCCGCGCAAGTGCGCATCGCGCGGCTGGGGATCGCTTCGGAATGCTACGGCTTTGATCCCTATTACAACGCCGGTTTCGAGAACCAGGGCATCACCTTCGAAGAAGGGCTCTCGCTGGTTGGCAAAATCGCGCGCAAGGGCGGGCTCAAGGGCCTCAAGAACGCGGCGCGCGTTGCGCTCAGCGGCAAGAAGATCCTCAAGAACGTGCCCTATTCGCTGCACATGACGCTCGACGCGCTGACCGAAGTGGTCGCCGCCGAACACACCGATCTTGCTGCCGAAATCTGCGCGGACGAGGGCGGCACCGAGATGGCGAACTCGATCCCCACCGTGTTCCGCAACGCGCCGTTTGGCGGGGTGCGCACGATCCTGCTTGGGTCTGACGGTGAGATCTGGATTCCCGTCCATGGCTATTTCCCGCTCTCGCGCGCCATTCCGGCAGCGCAGGCGACCGAGCGCTTTCTGGCTGAGCGCAAGCCGCTGATGGAGCAGTGGGGCATCAAGACCAGCTATCTGACTTGCTTCTCCGGGCCGGAGTTCGTGATCGAGCCGAGCTTCTACTGGCGCGATCAACTGGGCGAGTTTCGCCTTTCGCTGATCGAGCCCGAATTTGCCGACAAGTGGCGCGACATTCCGGCCGACGAGGCGCGCCGCGCGGTCGCGCTGGGGCTGCGTGATGAGCTGCGCAACCTGTTTGACGAACTGGGCGGCTTGCATCTGCAGATCGGGAAGTATTACCCTTACCGCGAGATCATGAACAACGCCGCGCTGGGCGAAGTGGTGGCCGGCATGAAGGCCGTGGTCGATCCCGAGCGGCTGATGAACCCCGGCGCTCTTGGGCTTTAAGGGCAAGGCATTCGGGCATCGAAGGAGTTTGCATGAAGTTCGGTGTTTTCCTCCCCAACGGCAGCAACGGCTACATCCCCTCGAAGGGCAGCCCGGTCTATTTGCCGACTTACGAGCACAATAAGGCGATCTCGCTCGAAGCCGAGCGCGTGGGGCTCGATTTCGTGCTCTCGATGATGAAGTTCAAAGGCTTCGGCGGGGAAACCGGCTATTGGGACGCGTGCCTTGAAAGCTTCACCCTGATGGCGGCGCTGGCGGCGGATACCAAGACCATCGGCCTGTTCCCCAGCGTCACGCTGCTCAGCGCGCATCCGCCAGTGGTGGCGCGCATGATTTCGACGCTCGATGATATCAGCGAAGGGCGCTGCGGGCTCAATATCGTCACCGGCTGGAACAAGCCCGAATACACCCAGATGGGCCTGTGGCGCGGGGACGAATACTTCGACCGGCGCTATGACTATGCGCGCGAATATCTCACCATCCTCAAGGACTTGTGGCGCACCGGCGAAACCAGCTTCAAGGGCGAGTTCTTCTCGCTCGAGGGCTGCAGCGTCTATCCGCAGCCGAAGCGTGAAATTCCGATCGTCTGCGCCGGGCAGAGCCCGAAGGGCATCGCCTTCACCGCTGAAATGGGCGACCAGAATTTCGTGATCGCGCATCCTGCGGCGCTGAAATCCATCGTCGCAAACGTGCGGGCGGCGACCGCGGTGAACAACCGCCGGGTGGGCACATATGCGCTGATGCACATGATCGTGGGGCGCACCGATGCCGAGGCCAAGGCGCAGGCCGATGCCATCGTGGCCGGTGCCGATCACGGCGCCATCGCCAATATCATGGCAAGCGCTTCGATGGACACCAATGCGGGCGGCATCGCCGAACGCTTGAAGTCCGGGCTCTCGCTGGGGCTCGAAGAAGGCAACATGGCGTTCATGGGCATCCCTGTGCTCTGCGGCAGCCCGGAGACGCTGGCGCTGCGCATCGACGAGATTGCAGCGGAAACCGGCATCGACGGCATGCTGTTCAGCTGGCCCGATTTCGTTGGTGGGATCACCGATTTTGGCGAGCGGGTAATGCCGCTGCTCAGGTGCAGGAACTGAAGCGATGAGCGAAGCGGGCGTGCGCAAGAGCTACGTGGACACCAGCGGCGGGCAGATCCACGTGCGCAGCATGGCGGGTGCCAAGGCGGGTGCCAAGGCGGGTGAAGGCGTGCCGGTGGTGTTCTTCCACCAGACCGCCAGCTCGGGACAGATGTGGATCAAGACCATGCACCTGCTCGCCGGGGAATGGCCGATGCACGCGCTCGATACGCCGGGCTTTGGCGGCTCGTTCGATGCAGCGGAGGATCACTCGCCCTCGATGACCGAATATGTCGGCTGGCTGGGTGAGGCGGTGCGCGCGCTGGGCATCACGAAGTGCCACGTCGTGGGTCATCACACCGGCTCGTGCATCGGGGTGGAACTGGCCGCGCGCCAACCCGATCTGGTTGCCTCGCTCACCATGATCGGCCCGGTGCCGCTGACGGCAGAGGAGCGGGTCGAGTTCTCGAAGTACTACGGTGTGCCGTTTTCGCCGGTGGTTTCTGGCAGCTATCTGCTCGAGAACTGGGAATATCTGCGCCAGCTAGGCGCGCATGCCGATCCGCAGCTGATCCACCGCGAAATGTGCGATCAGATGCGCGCCTATGTCGGCCGCGTGAAAAGCTATAGTGCGGTTTGGGGGCAGGACTTTCCGGAGTTCTACAAGGCGATCAAGGTGCCGATGATGATCGCCGCCGCGCCCGATGACGTGCTGCATCCCTATCTCGCCCGCGCCGCCGAGATGCGCCCCGATGCGCGCGTGCTGCCGGTGGACGGCGCGAATTTCGAACCCGATCTCGATGCCGCCAACTTTGCTGCTGGACTGGCGTCGTTTTTACGCGATGTTGCTGTTTGATCTAAACAAAGGATGGATGTCATGACTGCCACTCAGGATCTGACCACCCAATTTCGCCACGGCGTGTTGCCGAAAACGACCTCGGACGAGTTTTCGCGTCAGGAGTTCGTGAAGAGCCTGAAGTTCCACCTCGCGTCCAAGGTTTCGCTGGGCAACCACGACGCCTATGAAGCGCGCGCCAAGCCGGCCTTCACCAAGGCCACCGGAACCGAGCCGGAAACCTACGTCGAAATCCGCAAGGCAATGAGCGAGGACCCCTATTTCAACTTCTGGAGCGCGATGCAGCGCAACAGCCAGGAAATGATGTGGAAATCGGTGCAGATCCCGATCGAGCGCCAGTTGCCCGATCTGATCGCGGCGGCGGGCAAGTCAGACACGGCTGCAGGCACGCTGCGGCTGAACCCGGAACTCGAGATCCCGAAGTACCACCGCGGCGTGGACATTCACTGCATGCCGGGCGGCTATCACACCGAATTCACCGCAGACGACGTCGCCAATGGTGCGGTCTATGACACGGCGGTCTATATCTATGCGATGGGCCGGATGGGGCCGCTCAACAGCGATATCGGCGACACCACGATTTCGTGGATCAAGGAGAACCACCCCGATTTCAAGCCGCGCCGCATTCTCGATATGGGCTGCACCGTGGGCCATTCCACGCTGAGCTATTGCGACGCTTTCCCCGAGGCGGAAGTCTTCGGCATCGATGTCGGCGCGCCGGTGCTGCGCTATGCTCACGCCCGCGCGGAATCGATGGGCAAGACCGTCCACTTCAGCCAGCAGAATGCTGAAAGCACCGATTTCGAAGACGGCTATTTCGACCTCATCGTCAGCCACATCCTGATCCACGAGACCAGCAATTCGGCGATGCGGCGCATCATGAACGAGTGCAATCGGCT
>CANEVG010000254.1 GCA_947442095.1 Sphingomonadaceae bacterium | reverse complement strand
CGGCGAAGTTTTCGCGCACCACGCGCATCGTGGCCCGCGCCGCACGCACCGCACGCGGCAAGGCGAGCAGCGAATCCCCGGTGAACACGAAATCCGCAGCCTGCCGCCCCACATCGCTCGCGCTGCCCGGCGCGATCGAGGCATCGGCAGCCGCCAGCGCCGGGCCATCGTTGATCCCGTCGCCCACCATCAGCACACGGCGGCCTGCGGTCTGCAGCCGGGTGATCGCCGCCTGCTTCTCTGCCGGCAGCGCAGCAGATTGCCCGGTCAACCCGGTCTGGCGCGCAGTCTGCGCCACCGCCGCTGCGGTATCGCCAGAAAGGATAGACGCCTCGATCCCCAGCGCGCGCAATTCCGCCAGCGCGCGGCGCGCATCGGGCCGCAGCCGGTCGGCAAAGCCGATCACACGCACCGGCTCCGCGCCGATCACCAGCGCCGCCGCCGTCCCACCAATGGAACCCGGCCGTCCGAGTGACACCACCAGGCGCTCTGATTCAGACTTGGGCCACGAACCTGAAACCCCGCGCCCTGCCGTCTCGCAGACGCTCTCGAGCACCGCCGCGCGCACCCCGCGCGCGCCCAGCGCCAGGGCCAGCGCCTGCGAAAGCGGATGGCGGCTATGGCTCGCCAGCGCGAGCGCGACCGCCGCCTCATCAGCAGACATCGCATCGAGCGCCTCCGGAGCGGGCACGGGCCGCCCCATCGTCAGCGAGCCAGTCTTGTCGAGCAGTACACGGTCCACCTTGGCCAGCCGCTCGATCGCCGAACCGTCCTTGACCATGATCCCCTGCCGCAGCATCGCTCCTGCCGCCACGACTTGCGCCACCGGCACCGCCAGCCCCAGCGCGCAAGGGCAGGTGATGATCAGCACTGCGATGCCCACCACCAGCGCCTGATGCACCCCCGCGCCCGCAATCAGCCACCCGGCAAAGCTCAGCGCCGCCAAAGTGTGCACCACAGGCGCATAGTACCGCGAGGCGCGGTCCGCGATCCGGACATAGGCACTGCGCGCCTGCCCGGCCGCTTCCATCGCCTGCGCGATTTCCGCCAGCGCCGTGCCCGTGCCCGCCGCGCTCACGATCACATCGACCGGCCCGTCGAGATTGAGCATGCCCGCCAGCACCGGATGCCCAGGCCCCGCTGGCACCGGCGCGCTCTCGCCGGTCAGCAGCGAACGGTCGAACCGGCTGCTGCCGCTGGCAATCTCGCCGTCCGCCGCCAGCCGCTCGCCCGCCGCCACGCGCATCAGCATGCCTGGTGCAAGGCTCGCAGCGGCCGCCCAGCGCAGCGCGCCATCCGCTTCCACGACCATCGCTCCGCTCGCTGCTTGCCGCAGCAATGCTGCGACGCCTGCCCGAGCCCGGTCGCGCATCATCGCATCGAGCACGCGCCCGGCCAGCAGGAACAGCAGTAGCATCAGCGTGCCATCAAACCACGCCTCCTTGCCGCCAGTCAGCGTCTCGTAGAACGAAAGCCCTGTCGCCAGCGTGACACCGATGGAAATTGGCACGTCCATATTGGTGCGCCCGCGCCGCAGCGCGCCCAGCGCCGAGCGGAAGAACGGCTGCCCCGCATAGAGGATCGCGGGCACGCCGATCAGCGCTGAAAGCCAGTGAAACAGGGAGCGCGTGCTGCCATCTGCCCCAGACCACACGCTGACCGAAAGCAGCATCACGTTCATGCAGGCAAAGCCCGCCACCGCCAGCGGCGCAAGCAGCGGGCGCACAGCTGAGGCGGTCTCCTCGCCCTCCTCGCGCACCTCCGCCGCGAAACCGGCCTCGGCCAGCGCCGCCACCAGTTCGGGCAACTCGGCCCGGGCGTCATGCACCACCTCAACGCTGCGCGCGGTCAGGTTCGTACGCGCCGAGACCACGCCCGGCACCGCCACCAGCGCCCGCTCGACTTTGCCCATGCAGCCGCTGCAATGCATCGTCGGCACCGCGAGCATGCTGCGGTTGCTGTGCGCAGCAGATTTCGTTTCGGGGATCACAGCGCGTCGCTTTCCGCATGCCACACCTGGCCGCCGCGGCGCACTTCCACCGCGACATGCCAGCGCCCGCCCGCGAGCGGCGCTGCATAGACCCCCGGCGCGATCTCCTGCGGCGCCAGCATCACCGAGGGGACTTTCGCCCCCAGCGGATGGTCCGCCTGCGCCCGCACGGCCGCGCCGCGCAAAGGCACACCATGCGCATCCGTCAGCGTGAAGCGAACCCCGCCATCGCCCACGCGCGCCAGATCGAGCTTCCACCCCAGCGCCTGATCCGCCCTCGCCGCGCCCAGCAACTGGTTGAACCCCTGGCTCGCGACGTAGGAATTCTCCACCACCACCCCGCTGAACGTCGAAACCGCAAAGCGCGCCAGCAGCCCATTGACGCCCAAGACCATCCCGAAAAAGGCCACCATGACCAGCGTCATATGCCTGCCAGTAAACCGGCCTCGAGCGCCAACATCCCGGGTCATCACTCGCTCTCCTCGTGCTTGTCGTCATGGTGTTCGGGCTCGGGCGCCATAAACTGCGTCTCACGCCGCACTGCGCCGCCCACGCTGTCCGTCGGCTGCGCCACAAACGTGAACGCATGCGGCCGCGCTTGTTCGGCCGGCACCACCACATAAAGCCGCACGCGCCGCATGCTGTCTGCGGGCACCGTCACCGCCAGTTCGCGCTGCGCCGCGCCGCTCGCCATCTCGTCGGAATAGAGCGCCGCCCCGCGCATGTTCTCAGCCGTTATGCGAAGCGCACGCGGGCGGTCCTGCATGTTGCGCAGGTTCACGGTGAAGGCGTTGCGCACCGCCCCGCCGGAAAGCTGCACAAACTCGGGATTGCGCTCGCGCGCCACCGATATGGTCAGCCGCTCGCGCGCGCCCAGCATGAACAGGAGCGCCGCCCCGATCCCGCCCCAGATCGCGAAATAGGCGATCGTGCGCGGGCGGAAGAGCACTTTAAGCGCCGGACGCGCAGGCTTGCCCGAGGCCTCCAGATCGGCATCGATCAGCGTGCAATAATCGATCAGCCCGCGCGGCCTTCCAACCGAGTCCATCGCCTTGTCGCAGGCATCGATGCACAGCGCGCAGGTGATGCAGCCGATCTGCGCGCCCTCGCGGATGTCGATGCCCGTGGGGCACACCGCGACGCACTGGTGGCAATCGATGCAATCCCCCAGCGGCGTTGCCGCACCCTTCGCCTCTTTCAGCGAACCACGCGGCTCCCCGCGCCAGTGCTTGTAGGTCACCGTCAGCGAGTTCTCATCCAGCATCGCGGTCTGGATGCGCGGCCAGGGGCACATGTAGATGCACACCTGCTCGCGCATGAACCCGCCCAACCAGAAGGTGGTGAAGGTCAGGATACCCGTTGCTGCATAGGCCACGGGCGCGGCCGTCCCGGTCCAGAATTGGCGCTGCAAGGTGGGCGCATCGGCGAAGTAGAAGATCCACGCGCCACCGGTGCAGAACGCGATGCCAAGGTAGACCGTCCACTTGAACAGCCGCTGCATGGTCTTCGCCGCGCCCCACGGCGCGTTTTGCAGGCGCGTTTGCGCATTGCGGTCGCCGTCGATCAGCCGGTCTACATGCTGGTAAAGATCGGTCCACACCGTCTGCGGGCAGGCATAGCCGCACCATGCGCGCCCCACCGCACTCGTCACCAGAAACAGGCCGATCCCCGCCATGATCAGCATGCCCGCCACGAAGTAGAACTCCTGCGGCCAGATCTCGATGGCGAACATGTAGAACCGCCGGTGTTCCAGATCGACCAGCACCGCCTGATGCGGCGCAAACGGGCCCCGATCCCAGCGCAGCCACGGCGTGCCCCAATAGATGATGAGGCATACCGCCATCACCGCCCACTTGAACCGGCGGAAAGGCCCGTCGGTCTTCTTGGGGAACACTGCCGTGCGCTTCGCATAAAGCGGCGCCGGCTTGTTCGGGGGCTTGATGGAATCGGGCGCATTCATGGCATTACCGGCCAGTGACCAGTGCAGTTGCAGCGACAGGAGCTGCCTCGCCCCCGCCCAGCGAATGGACATAGATCGCGAGCATCTTGATGGTTTCTGCGTCAAGCCGTCCGCCCCATGCCGGCATTACCCCGCCGTGCGCGTTGACCAGAGTGTTCGTGAGCGAAGCGCGGTCCCCGCCATAGAGCCAGATGCGGTCGGTCAGCTTCGGCGCGCCGACCGCGCGGTTGCCCTCGCCGCCCGCGCCGTGGCAAACCGCGCAGTTGTTCGCAAACAGCAGCGCCCCGCGCGCCGCAGCGGCCCTTGCCGGCTCCTGCCTGCTCAGCGCCCGCACATGGCTCACCACGTCCTGCACTTGCGGCGCGGTCAGAATGCCGTCGCGCCCGAAGGCCGGCATCTGGCTGATCCGCGTGTTGTCGTTGCCCGGATGGCGAATGCCGTTCACCAGGGTCTGCTGTATTGTGTCCAGATCGCCGCCCCACAGCCAGTCATCGTCGTTGAGGTTGGGATAGCCCTTGCCTCCCGCCGCGCCTGCGCCGTGGCATTGCACGCAGTTCACCTTGAACGCCGCATGCCCGCCTTCGATTGCGGCGCGCTGCAGGCCGGGATTGCTCGCCAGAGCCTCGATCGGGGTGGCGGCGATTGCGGCGCGCAGCGCCCTGTGGCGGTCATGCTCCTCGGCCATCTCGGTTGCCAGCATGCCCCGGCTGGTCCAGCCGAGCAGGCCGGTGCTCGCCGCATGCAGCATCGGGATCGCCGGATAGAGCAGGACATAGCCCAGCGCGAACACGATGGTCGCGTAGAACGTCCAGAGCCACCAGCGCGGCAGCGGGGTGTCGAGCTCCTCGATCCCGTCCCACTCGTGGCCGACCATCGCCGTTCCCGTCGCTTGATCGATCACCTTGTGCCGATCGAGGCCCAACACTTTCTTGTCAGTCATCGCTGTCATCCTCGAAGATCGAGAGCGCCGCATCCTGGCTGATCGCGCCCGAACCGGGCCGGAACGGCCAGAGGCACAGCGCGAGGAAGATCAAAGCCATCGCCAGAAGGCCCCAGCTGTCAGCCAGATGGCGCAGCATGTCGTATGTCGAATGGGTGGAGAGCACGCTCATCGGCCTTGCTCCTTGGCCAGATGCTCCTGCGCCGCCGGTGCGTTCACATCGACCATCGTGCCCAGCACCTGCAGATAGGCGATCAGCGCGTCCATTTCGCTGAGCCGCTTCGGATCGCCATCGAAGTCGCGCGCCGCTGCCCCCGGATAGTGTTTAAGCAGCGCGGTGTGATCCGCATCGGGATCGGCCTGCGCCTTGAGGTCCTCGTTGGCCCCGGCAATCGCGTCCTTGCCGTAAGGCACGCCCACGCGCTCCAGCGTCTGCAGCGCTGCGCGCATGTCGCCCTGATCCAGCGCCTGCTGCTTAAGGAATAAATAGCGGGGCATGATCGATTCCTGCACGACCGACCGAGGGTCGCTCAGATGCTGGACATGCCATTCGTCCGAATACTTGGCCCCCACGCGCGCCAGATCCG
>CANEVG010000253.1 GCA_947442095.1 Sphingomonadaceae bacterium | reverse complement strand
GCCGCGCTTCTGTGAGCCAGTCACGCGTAAACTGGTCGTAGACGGCGAAACTGTCGAACTTGTCCCAAGCGTCGGTCACGGCATCGACATGACTGCCATCGGGCCGCGCGAGATCGCCGCCAAGCTGCAGGTTGTAGGGTGGATCGGCGAAGATCATGTCGATCGAGCCGGTCGGGAGACTGCGCATGTGCTCGATGCAATCGCCGCGCAGGATCTGGCCGAGCGGGAGGGTCAGCCGCGTTGCCTTTTCCGCCTCCGCGCCGCGCAGCGCACGGGTCTGCCCCTTGGTCAGACGTTCTCTTGTCAGAGCTACCATTTGCGCCAAATCCCCTGCTGGTCCGCCTTCAAGTGAATCATCCGGTACACGCCGTCAAGCCGCGACTCGCCGGAGTCTGGCGAGTCGCGGCCATTAAGCGGCGAGAACGGAACGAGCCCGTTGCCATATCTGGAGCCGGTTGCAGTACCTGGATGCTACATCTGGTGGTGTGGCAGACCAGATTCACCTGCAAAAAATTCAGTCGTCCGTCCCGGTATTGCCCGCGATAACGGCGGCGACGGGCGCAAAGCTGCGCCGGTGCAGCGGCGTTGCGCCGTGCTTGCGCAGCGCGGCCATATGCTCGGCAGTGCCGTATCCGGCATTGCGCGCCCACCCGTAGTGTGGATGGACCTCAGCCGCAGCGCGCATCAGCCGGTCGCGATGTTCCTTGGCGATGATCGAGGCGGCGGAAATGCAGGGCTCGCTAGCATCGCCGCGCACGATCGTGCGGGCCGGCCAGCGCCAATCAGCGCAGCGCGAGGCGGGCGAGATATTTCCGTCGATGAGCACGATTTCCACGTCGCGGCCCGCCAACTGCTCCATAAGCGCCGCCACTGCCTTGGTCATCGCCAGCATGGTGGCGCCCAGAATGTTGAGCCGGTCGATATCGTCCGCCTCGACGACGCCCACCGCCCACTGGCAATGCTGCCGGATGGCCGCCTCCAGAACGCCGCGACGCGCTGCGCTCAGCGTCTTGGAATCCGCAAGGCCTGCGGGGGTATCTGGCCCAAGCACGACGGCAGCCGCCACGACCGGCCCAGCAAGAGGTCCGCGCCCCGCCTCATCCACGCCCACGATCACGGCCTTTGTGGTTCGGCCGTGCGCGCAATAGCCGCTGACAGGCGCGGCATTCGCTGGCATTGGGGAGCACATGAAAACAACGATCCTCCGTTCCGGCATTCCTGGCATGATACTGATGGCTTTGGCCAGCGCCGGATGTTCCAGCCCGGCCGCCGCAGATGATGGCGGCATCGTAACGACGCCAGCGGACCAGATCACCCAAGTGACAGCCACGGACGAGGCCGTGTTCAACGAGCCATGGGCTATGGCCTTTCTGCCCGGCAGCGGCGAAGCACTCATCACCGAAAAGGGCGGCAAGCTCAAGCTCTGGCGGCGCGGCCAGCCTGTTCTTGACGTGGCCGGTGCTCCGAAAGTCGCCTACGGCGGCCAGGGCGGTTTCGGCGATGTCGTGGCCGCGCCGGACTACAGGATCAGCCAGATGGTCTATCTCAGCTGGGTCGAGCAGGGAATGAATGGCACGCGCGGCGCTGTGGTGGCCCGCGCAAAGCTGGAGCTTGCAGCTGCCGGGGCGCGTCTTGCCAGATTGACCGTGGTCTGGCGGCAGGACCCCAAGGTGACCGGCAAAGGGCATTTCTCCCATCGGATCGCATTTTCGCCTGATGGGCAGTACTTGTTCATCGCTTCAGGTGAACGCCAGAAATTCACCCCGGCACAGGACCTCACGGGCAATCTCGGCAAAGTCTTGCGCCTTCTGCCTGATGGCACGCCCGCGCCGGGCAATCCCTTTGCCGACAGCGCAGGGGCCGGGCCGCAGATCTGGTCCTATGGCCACCGCAATGTGTTGGGGTTGGCGTTTGATGCCAAGGGGCAGCTATGGGATCTGGAGCACGGGCCGGCGGGCGGTGACGAGCTCAATCTGGTCAGGCCAGGCAAGAATTATGGCTGGCCGCTGGTTTCGAACGGTGACCATTATGACGGCAAGCCCATTCCTCGCCACAGCACCCGGCCAGATCTCGAAGCACCGGCCATCAGCTGGAATCCGGTCATCGCACCGGGCAACATGATCTTCTATGCAGGCTCGCTGTTTGCGGGCTGGAAGGGTCAAGTCCTTTGCGCCGGTCTTGCCAGTGGTGGTCTTGTGCGCGTGTCCGCCAACGCAGGCGGCGCGCAGGAGATCGAGCGCATTCCCCTCGGTGAGCGTATCCGCGAGGTCGAAGAAGGCCCCGACGGCGCGATCTATGTGCTGGAAGACAGCCCGCGCGGCCGGCTGCGCCGTCTCGTCCCGGCGGGACGCTGAAGCTGATGGTGTTTGATCCTTCGCGCGTCGACTGCTGGATTTTCGATCTCGATTACACGCTCTATCCCCCCGCCTGCGGCCTGTTCGGCCAGATCGACCGGCGCATGGGGCTGTTCATCGCCAATCTGCTCAGCTGCGATGCGCAGGAAGCGCGGCGCGTGCAGAAGATGTATTTCCATGATCACGGCACCACGCTGGCAGGCCTGATGCACTATCATGCGATCGACCCGCGTGAATTCCTCGACTTCGTGCACGATGTCGACATGAGCTTGCTGGCACAGGCGCCGCGTCTCGCCGACCGGCTGCAGGCGCTGCCCGGCCGCCGCCTTATCTTCACCAATGGCGACAAGCCCTATGCCGACAAGGTCCTGGCCGCTCTGGGGTTAACCGATTGCTTTGAAGGCATGTGGGACGTGATCGCCATGGACTATCGCCCCAAGCCCGAGCCTTCGGCCTATCACGGACTGATCGAGGCTTTCGGTTTCGATCCAGAACGCGCGGTGTTTGTGGAGGATTCGGCTCGCAATCTGGCACCGGCCAAGGCGCTGGGCATGCAGACCGTGTGGATCGACTGCGCCAGCGATTGGGGCGACCGCGCCAAGGATGACGCCGCGATCGATCTGGTGATCGATGATCTGCCGCAATGGCTCGATACGCTTGCGGCTGGCCCTGCGCTCGGTTAGGCGGCGCGAACTGTTTTCAGAGAGACTTGCCATGAACGCTGCACTGCAGGCCGCAATCGAAGCCGCCTGGGAAGCCCGTACCGATGTGACGCCTGCCAGCACTGCTGTGCGCGAGGTCGTCAACGCTGCGCTTGAACTGCTCGACGCTGGCAAAGTCCGCGTGGCCGAGCCCACAGACGGTGGCTGGCAGGTCAACCAGTGGCTCAAGAAGGCGGTGCTGCTCTCGTTCCGCCTTAACGACAACGTGGTGATCGAGGCTGCTGCGGGCGGCGCGCCGGCTTATGACAAGGTGCCTTCCAAGTTCGCCGGATGGGATGTGAACCGCTTCCGCGAAGCCGGCTTCCGAGCGGTTCCGGGCGCTGTCGCGCGGCACGGCGCGCATATCGCCAAGGGCGTGGTGCTGATGCCCAGCTTCGTCAACATCGGCGCGTTCGTCGATGAAGGCACCATGGTCGATACCTGGGCGACGGTCGGCTCCTGCGCGCAGATCGGCAAGAACGTGCACATCTCGGGCGGCGCGGGCATCGGCGGCGTGCTGGAGCCGCTACAAGCGGGACCGGTGATCATCGAGGACGGCGCGTTCATCGGCGCGCGTTCGGAAGTGGCCGAAGGCGTAATCGTGGGCCAGGGCGCGGTGCTCTCGATGGGGGTCTACCTTGGCGCATCGACCAAGATCGTCGACCGCGCGACGGGTGAGGTCCACATCGGCAAGGTGCCGCCTTATGCCGTGGTGGTGCCGGGCGCAATGCCGGGCAAGCCCCTGCCCGACGGCAACCCGGGCCCCTCGCTCTACTGCGCGGTGATCGTGAAGACCGTGGACGCGCAGACCCGCAGCAAGACCGGGATCAATGAATTGCTGCGCGACTGAGCCGCACCAAAACCCTGACGCGCTGGGTTCTGGCGCTGCTCTATGCGCTGGCCGGGGTGCTGCATCTGGCTGCCCCGCGTGCCTTCCTGGCGATCATGCCTACGTGGGTGCCGGAACCCGAAGCAGTCGTAGTCCTGACCGGTGTAGCGGAACTGGCTGGTGCGTTAGGTCTGCTCCAGCGCTTGTCCCTACCGCTACGCCGCGCGGCCGGCTGGGGCCTTGCTGCCTATGCGGTTTGCGTGTTTCCAGCGAACATCGTCCATTTCATCCGCGATATGGCGCAGCCCGATCTCGGGCTCGGTCTTGGCTATCATGTGCCGCGGATGTTTCTCCAGCCGGTCCTCGTCTGGCTGGCACTTTGGGTGTCCGGGGTGAGGGTTTCGGCCGTCCTGCCCGTTCGGACAAGGAGCAAGCCATGAGTGATGACGACTACGTCTATGACGAGGACAGCGGCGAGTGGCTGCCGGCTTCAGAACTGGCCGCCAAGCACGCGGCGGATGGCGCTATAGAAATGCGTGATGCGGTGGGCAATCTGCTGGCCGACGGCGATCAGGTGACCTTGATCAAGGATCTCGAGGTCAAGGGCGCGGGGCAGACTTTGAAGCGCGGGACCTTGATCAAGTCGATCCGCCTGACCGGTGACGCGCAGGAGATCGACTGCCGGTTCGATGGCATCAAGGGGCTGGTGCTGCGCGCCGAATTTGTGAAGAAACGCTAAGGGTTAGGGCTTTAGCGACCTGCCGGTCAGCTCAAAACTGCCATCGAGTTTGCGCCACACCGTCGCCTCCCAGATCGTGCCATCGACAAGGCTCAGCACCATCCGATAGTTGATTCCGGCAACCACTTGCATCTGCGCCGAGCGCACCTCGGCAAGCGCGCCATGCCCTGCGGGAAGCTGCGTGAGGGCATAGTTGGCCGCCTGCCTCACCTCCCCGCTCGCCGGGTCGGCGGCCTGCCAACCACCTGCGATCATCGGTGCCTGCACAGGATTCGCTGGCGTTTGCGCACAAGCCGCAATCGCTAGAGAAAGCGATGCCGCGAACATTTTCAGGCCCCGCTTGCGCATTCTGCAACTGGTGCGCTGATCAAAGCAATTGCGATCTCGCAGTCGCAACATAAAAAGAGGGCCAACCAGAACACAGGGGTGCTCGAAGGCAATTCTTTCCGATCCAAAAGGGGAAATTGCCATGACTTTCAAATCCTTCTCTCTAATCGCAACTGCGTTCGTCCTCGCCGCTCCGAATGTTGCGTCCGCTAGCGAAACTGCTGCCAACCAGTTCTCGCACGAGGGTGTGACCTATCAGTACACCACCGAAGTGGTCGGTGGCGAGCGCGTGATTCGCGGTTCGGCGTTCGCCGGCAAGGTGCCGTTCGAACTGCATGTGCACAAGACCATCGTGACCGGCACGTTTAACCATCAGCCGGTCGAGTTCACGCAGACCGAAGCCAAGTCGATGGGCATCCAGGTCGCTTCGAACTGATCTTGCAGCCGGCCTTGCCGCCGGATTGAAACAGCCCTTGCGCAGCGCCGGTCCGGCATTTCGCAAGGGCTTTTTCGTGGCCCCACTCAGCGCG
>CANEVG010000252.1 GCA_947442095.1 Sphingomonadaceae bacterium | reverse complement strand
TGTGACTTACTTGTTCGACCCCGCGGAAGGCAAGCCGCTCATGGCCATAGAAGCGCCGATAGAGGTCCGGATACCGGGTGATCATGGCAGAACTCAGCGTCGCGAGATCGGCTGCAGAAACATAGGTTTCACCTTGATCCATCCAGCCATTGGGCGTGTTGTAGTGCGTGTTCTTGAGACCGAGCTTGTGCGCCTCGGCATTCATTATCGCGGTGAACGCCTGCACGCTTCCAGCCACACCTTCAGCCAGCACGATGCTGCCGTCATTGGCCGAAACCGTGATGATGCCTTCCAGCAGCTCGGCGACCGAGGTATCGCTGCCGTTTGCGAGAAACATCGTGCTGCCCACCCGGTGCCATTGGCCAAATGCCTCCGCGCTCATCCGAAAGCGTTGATCAAGCCGCAGCTTGCCCGCCTTGATCTGCTCGAACGCAACATAGCTGGTCATGATTTTGGTGAGCGAGGCGGGTACGAAGCGCCGGTGCGACTGGCGCTCGAACAGCACCTGTCCGCCATTCACGTCGATCAGCAGCGCAATCGGCGCGCTGATCTGCGGTATCGCAAGGGAGGGAGCCGCTGGCAGGTTTAAGGGTGAGGCAGGAACGGGCGCCGCGGCCCGATCCGCCAACCCGGCCAGCCCTGCCATCAGCCATAGCCCTGCGATCTTGCTTTGCACGCGCGCTCCCCGGATTGCTCCGGACCGCGGCGAGCCTGCCTATTCGCGCACGGTCCGAGCACTGGCATAGCCCGCCGCGCGGGCCTTCGCCAGAGCACCTTGTGCCTCTGTCCCCGTCGAAAACGGCCCGCTGCGCACGCGCCATAGATTGCCCGCCCACACGAGCGTGCCACCTGCCTTGCGAGCTGCCGCATCGCCATTCCCGCGCTGGGCAAACGCGCCGATCTGCACGTAATAGCGGCCAGACACCGGCACTGGCCTCGCAGGTGGCGTTTGCGTCGAAGAGCCAATGGCAGTCGGATTGTCGAGCGCTGGTGCTGGTTTTTGCGCAGGCTTTGCCAGCGGGGCCGGTTTGGGCACCACCGTTGCCACGTCTCCGGGCTTGATCGTGACCGGAAGGTTGGACACCGGCGGCTCCTCTCCCAGCTTGCGGCGCAATGCGGCGAGGAGGCCCGGCGGCGTATCCATGCGCAGCGGCGCTTCCTGCCCGGTGCGCAGAAGCGCGCGTTCCTGTTCAGGCGGATTGACCCGGCGCACGCGCACTGGCGAAGCACCGCCGATCGTAAGTCCAAGCTGCGCCCAGGCCATAGGCGAGAGCGCCACCAGGGCATCGCCGCTCATCGGACCGCGCTGATCGAGCCGCACCAGAGCAGTCCGGCCCGAATCAAGCGAGGTCACTTCGACATAGCTCGGGATCGGCAGCGTGCGGTGCGCGCCGTTGATACGCGCGGTGTCTTCCCCCTGCCTCAGCTGCACGACCTTGCCAACGGCATCGTAGTTGAGCCTGTCGGCCGGGGTATAGGTTACCCCATCAACCACGAAAGGTTCGCCCACCACGACGGGATAATCGCCTGCAGGTCCGCTGGTTTCGGGTGGCAAGACGGTGCGGTCGCGCCCCTGAGCCGGAGCGGCAATCAGGTCGCCCACCATCAAGGTGAGGCCAAGCGCCAGCGCGCCGGTATTCAAGCTAACGGGCAATTTCATCAGCAAGCAGTCCAACCGAAAGGGCGTAGAAGTTCGAACAGTTATAATCGAGGATGACCCTATAATTTCCGGTTAGCAGATAGGCGGTTTGTCCTTGGCCGTCAGGTTCCAGCAGGCTGGCCATGACGTTGTCCCCCGGCCAGACGCCGGCTTTGGGCGCTAGGCCAAGCGCGCGCCACTCGCGCATCGTCTTCCAGCGCGAATGCCGCGCGAACACCTGCGGGCAGCGCGGACTGGCCAGCCCCGTGCCAAGCGCCTTGCGATCAAGCTCAGCCGGCACGCCGACCGCCACGCCCCAGGGTTCACCCGTGCGCCAGCCTGCATCCTTGAAATAGTTGGCGATCGAGGCGAGGGTATCGGTGCGGCTTGACCAGATGTCGGCGAAACCATCACCATCACCGTCCTGCGCCACCCGCAGATAGACGCTTGGCAGGAACTGCGGATTGCCGAAAGCGCCCGCCCAACTGCCGATAAGGCGCGAACGCGGCACGCCCCGGTCCACCATCTTGAGCAGCGCGAGGAACTCCTCGGTAAACAGCGCGCGCCGCCGGCCCTCATAGGCCAGCGTCGCCAGCGAGCGCGCCAGATCGAAATCGCCGGTATACGATCCGTAGTTGGTCTCATGCCCCCAGATCGCGAGCATGATGTTCCCGGGAACGCCGTAGCGCTGCTCGATCGAGGCGAGCACGCCTTGCGCGGCCTTCCGCTGCCGCCGCCCACCGGCAATCCGCGCCGCATCGACATGCGTGCGGCGATATCCGGCAAATGCTGGAATGGCCGAAGCAGATGCAGCGCCCGGCTGCGCCCGGTCGAGCGCGATCACGCGGGGGTTCTCGGTCAGCCCGGCCATGAACGCGTTGATCGTCGCCTCGCGCACACCCTCGGCCCGCGCCCGTGCAGCCAGATACTGGAGGTAGCCCTGAAAGCCCCAGGCAGCTGGTCCCCCTTGCGGGTTCGGATTCGCCTGCGTACTTTCATTCCCCTGCGCACTGGCCGGGCCGCACAGCAACGAAAGCACGAGCGCTGCCATCCCGGCGCGCCAGACGCCAAGGCTCAAAAGCATTCCAAATCGGTTCTGGATCATCATCAGGGCGGACAGTCGCACAGGCCGGGCGGGCTGGGAATCCCTCTTTTGGCAAATCCCTGCGCGCAAAACCTCTATGCGCGGCCCGGCAGTGCCGCTATCGGCTTTGATTGCCTAGCAACGTCAACTAGGCAAGGACAGGTGGCCGAGTGGTTTAAGGCAGCGGTCTTGAAAACCGCCGTGGGTGGAAGCTCACCGTGGGTTCGAATCCCACCCTGTCCGCCATTGTTGCTTCCGTACAGCGCCACAAATATCCAAAAGGCCGCAGAAATGCGGCCTTTTTTGCATCTTGTGCATCCGGATTGTTCCGGATATGTTTCACTCAGTCCAGCACAGAGTGTGGGTCTGGAAAGGCAGGCCCAATGGCAAACCTGGGTGCAATCGCGGTCACAAGCCTGATCCCAAGCTTGCAGCCCAGGGGCGCGGCACTTGGCTTCTCGGGGTGTGGGCTGACGGCAAGCGACGAGACATCGGGCTTGGCACGCTTTCCGACTTGAGCCGAACGTGACGCACGCAAACGCCCACTCCGGCAGAGCCCCTGCTATCCTCCAACAGCGCGAAAGGATCAAACGACAGACCATCGAACACCGGCGCTTGCAACACCGCAAACTCACTGCCTAAAACCCAGCGCCCGACGACGCCCGCACTCTGCTAATCTACGCGCCGACCTGTTCCGAATGTTCTGGCGACGGACAGTGGCTAGCTCCAGCGTGTCCATCATCCATATCTGACGTCGTCGGATTCGAATTGCCGCGTTGACTGTGGAGGGATATGCCGGATGAGGTGAGTTCGGCCGCGAAACATTATCTGTTTTTTTCCTGCGGCCATAAGTCAACAACGCGTCCCATCGAAGGACAGCCGAATTGAGCATCAACTCGCACAGCCAAGGCTGAACAGGGGGAGACCATGCGCCAGTATATCGTCATCGCGGCGGCCGTTGTGCTCTTGCTTTCCGACACTGGGCGGCTCGCGCGGGCGGCCTCCCCTGCCGCCGCGGAACTCGGCCAAATCGTCGTTACGGCGAGCAGCCGCAGTGAAAACCTGCAGAATGCAACGATCAAGATGCAGGCTATGAGCGGAGAAATCCTCGATCGGGTGAACATCCAGACCTTCAACGACTTCATCAAGTTACTGCCTAACGTCATGACCGCGGGTCAGGGCCCGGGCCAGAACCAGACCTACATGCGCGGACCCACCGCCATCGGTACTTCCACCCCGTGGGCCGACCTTGTCCTCGTGAACGGCGTCGTCCACACGGGCGATCCGCAGCAAACGACGGCTGAAGCAATTGCCGTCACGGGAGAGCGTATCGCCTATGTCGGCACGAGCGCCGGCGCTCGCGCGCTGATCGGTCCCACGACCCGTGTTGTCGAACTGAACGGCCGGGCGGTGCTGCCGGGATTTCAGGACTCCCACGTCCACCCTGCGGCCATCCCTGACCCTGAGCGCGCAGTCGATCTGCACGGGCTCACGCGCCGTGACGAGATTCTCGAACGCATCCGCAATTTCGCGGCAGCACATCCGACGCTGCCCTGGATTCTGGGTGACGGCTGGGACGAGGTTGCCTTCTTGCCGAGTGGGCAGCCGAACCGGCGAGACCTCGATGCCGTGGTGCCCGACCGTCCGGCCTATCTCACCAACAACTCCGGTCATGAGGGCTGGGCGAACAGCCGTGCCCTTGCCGCCGCCGGCATCGACCGGGACACTCCGGACCCAGTGAACGGGCGCATAGAACACGACGCTGACGGTGAGCCGTCCGGAGCGCTTCAGGAATCCGCTGCTATGGAGCAGGTGGAGCGCGTGATCCCATCGCCCACTGCCGAGGACTATCGACGCACGCTGACGGCGGCCCTGCACACGATGAATGCGCACGGCATCACCGCTCTTGAAGACGCGATGGCGACGCCGGAGATCGCCGCCGCGTATCGCACGCTCGATATCGCAGGCCGTCTGCCGATGCGTGTTCATCTGTGTCTCGCGCATCGCGCCGAAGACCCGGACGAGCCGCAGATCCGCCGATTCACGGCTGAACGGCGAGCCCTCTCAGGTCGGCGCATGAAGGCCGACTGCGTGAAGGTCTTTCTCGACGGAGCCTACGGATCGCACACCGTTGCGCTGCTCGAGCCCTACGCGGACGGACCGCAATACGGCCGCGGCGAGATCTTCATCGCGCAACAGCGCTTGAACCGCCTCATCACCCGCCTCGACCGATTGGGCTTTCGGGCGCATTTCCATGCGCAGGGTGACGCGGCCGTCCGCGCGGCGCTTGATGCGGTCGCAGCCGCGCGTCATGCCAACGGCGACAAAGGGGCAATGCACACAATCGCACACGTCAACCTCGTCGGGGCATCAGACTTCCCTCGCTTCCGGGCGCTTCGGGTAGCGGCGAACATGGCGCCGCTCTGGAGCCGGCAGGATCCCTGGGAGCGGGTGTTCGCGCCGCGCCTGTTCGGCGCGACGCGCGTCGGCGGGCTGTTTCCGACGCGGCAACTGCTGTCGAATCACGCGCTCCTCGTCTGGGGGTCGGACTGGCCCGTGACGGGCGTGAGTCCCATCGAAGGACTCGAGACCGCCGTCACGCGTCGCTACGCGGGAGGTCGTGACCCGGAGGGGCAGGAAGATCTACCACTCAATGCAGCGGAATCACTGACGCTGGCCGAAGCGATCGCCGCATACACCGTCAACGGGGCCCAGTTGCAGGGAGAGGCCGCCGAGCGTGGGACGCTGACGTCCGGCAAGCTCGCCGACTTCGTCGTTCTCGACCGCGATCCATAT
>CANEVG010000251.1 GCA_947442095.1 Sphingomonadaceae bacterium | reverse complement strand
TTGTCCCACTCATACTGTCCGCCCGAATGGAGGTAGATTTCCGCTTCCCCACGCACCACCGCCATGGCCTTTGCGCCCGCCGAGCCCATCGGCACCAACTCGCCGCCCAGACCCTCGGAAACGATGACCGCCTCGCGCGCTGGGCGCGAACGGCTCACCAGCAGGCGCGGGCGTTCGGCCATTGGCGGGAGGCCAAGCGGCGCTGCGCTATCGAGCAGCAGATCGAGCCCCGGCAAGGCCACCGCGCCCAGCGTGGCTACGCCGTCCAAGGCGAGCCCGATATGCACCGCCCAATCATCGCGCCCCTCGCCATATTCGCGCGTGCCATCCAGCGGGTCGATGATCCAGACGCGCGATTTGGCGAGCCGCGCGGGCGTATCCTTGCTCTCTTCGGAAAGCACGCCGTCCTCAGGGCGATGCGCGGCAATCTCGGCCATGAGCCAAGTGTTGGCGCGGGCATCGCCCTCCGCCCCCAGCGCCTTTCCATCAAGACTTGGGCCCTCACGCGTGCCGCCGCTCCGCAGCTCCATCAGGATACGCGCAGCCCCGCGCGCCAGGTGCCGCGCCAGTTCGATATCGTCCATGTAAGCCCCTAACCCGTCAAATCACAGTATCAGATCACCGGCATAAACTCGCCGGTGATCAGCGCCACGATCCGCTCCGCCGCATCCTCAGGGCTTTCGCGCAAGGTGTCCACGCGGATTTCGCAGCTTTCCGGTGCTTCGTAGGGACTGTCGATCCCGGTGAAGTTCTTGAGCGCCCCGCTTCGCGCCTTCTTATAGAGGCCCTTCACGTCGCGGCGCTCGGCCTCTTCCAGCGGTGTATCGACGAACACCTCGTAGAAATCACCGGCCGGGATCAGCGCGCGCACCATTTCGCGCTCGGCGCGGAACGGGCTGATGAACGCGGTCAGCACGATCAGCCCCGCATCGGTCATCAGCTTGGCCACTTCGCCTACGCGGCGGATATTCTCGATGCGGTCCGCCTCGGTAAAGCCCAGATCCTTGTTGAGCCCGTGGCGCACATTGTCGCCATCGAGCAGGAAAGTGTGCTTGCCCAGCGCGTGCAGCTTCTTCTCGACCAGATTGGCGATGGTCGATTTGCCCGAGCCGGAAAGGCCCGTGAACCACAGCACCGCCGGGCTCTGCCCCTTGAGTTGGGCATGGGCCTCGCGCGTCACATCCAGCGCCTGCCAGTGCACGTTCTGCGCGCGGCGCAGACTGAAGTTCAGCATGCCCGCGGCCACGGTGGCATTGCTGATCTTGTCGATCAGGATGAACCCGCCCAGCGAACGGCTGTCCGAATAAGCCTCGAACACCAACGGCTTGTCGGTGGTGATCTCGGCAACGCCGATGGCATTAAGTTCCAGCGTCTTGGCCGCAAGCCGCTCCATCGTATTGACATTGTTCGTATATTTAGGCTGCGACACTGTCACCGAAACGGTCTGCGCGGCCAGCTTCAGCCAATAGGCGCGGCCCGGCACCATCGCCTCGTCGGCCATCCACACCAGGCTCGCCTCGAACTGATCAGCAACCTCAGGCGGCGCATCGGCAGCCGCCAGAACATCGCCGCGCGAGCAGTCGATCTCGTCCGCGAGGCAGAGCGTGACCGACTGGCCAGCCCCCGCGACTTCGAGATCACCATCGAGCGTGACCACGCGCGTCACCGTGCTGGTCTTGCCCGAAGGCAGCACCCGCACCGCATCGCCGGGCTTCACCGTGCCGTTGGCAATCAGGCCTGAAAAGCCTCGGAAATCAAGATTCGGACGGTTGACCCACTGCACTGGCATGCGGAACGGGCGCGCGGCTTCGGCGGACGTGTTCACCTCCACCGCTTCGAGATGGCCCATCAGCGTCGGGCCAGAATACCACGGGGTGTTGGAGCTGAGCGCGGTGATATTGTCGCCCTTGAAGCCGGAGATCGGCATCGCGGTGAACGCCGCGATCCCGATGCTCGCGGCAAACGCGGTGTAATCGGCCACGATCGCGTCGTACTTCGCCTGATCATAGCCAATCAGGTCCATCTTGTTCACCGCCAGCACCACGTGGCGAATGCCGATGAGGTGCGCGAGATAGCTGTGCCGCCGCGTCTGCGTCAGCACGCCCTTGCGCGCATCGATCAGGATCACCGCAAGGTCAGCCGTGCTCGCGCCGGTCACCATGTTGCGGGTATACTGTTCGTGCCCCGGGCAATCCGCGACAATGAACTTGCGCTTCTCGGTGCTGAAGAAGCGGTAGGCAACATCGATGGTGATGCCCTGCTCGCGCTCGGCCGCCAACCCATCGACCAGCAGCGCAAAGTCGATCTCGCCGCCTTGCGTGCCCACCTTCTTGCTGTCCGCCTCCAGCGCGGCCAGCTGATCCTCGAAGATCATCTTCGAATCATAGAGCAAGCGCCCGATCAGCGTGGATTTTCCATCATCCACACTGCCGCAGGTGATGAAGCGCAGCATGGTTTTGTGCTGGTGCAGATCGAGATAGGCCTCGATATCCTCGGCAATCAGCGCCTCGGTCTGGTAGATCACATCGGTACCCGGCATCAGAAATACCCCTGCTGCTTTTTGACTTCCATGCCCGCGCCGCCCGCGTCCTTGTCGATCACCCGGCCCTGACGTTCGCTCGTCGTCGTCAGCAGCGTTTCCTGGATCACTTCCACCAGCGTGGAGGCAGTGCTTTCCACCGCCCCGGTCAGCGGGAAGCAGCCCAAGGTGCGGAAGCGGATGGACTTCTCTGTGATTTCAGGATGATAGCCCAGCACCTTCTCGAGCCGCGGCAGGTCGTCGGCCATGAACAGCCCGCCCTCCCACTCGAACGTCGGGCGCACGGCCGCGAAATAGAGCGGCACGATCGGCACGTCGTTGAGGTGAATGTACTGCCAGATATCGAGCTCGGTCCAGTTCGAGATCGGGAACACGCGGATGCTCTCGCCCTTGTTCTTCCGCGCGTTGTAGATGTTCCACAGCTCGGGCCGCTGGTTCTTCGGATCCCAGCCGTGCGAGGCGGTGCGGAAGCTGAAGATGCGCTCCTTGGCGCGGCTCTTCTCCTCATCCCGGCGCGCGCCGCCAAAGGCTGCATCGAAGCCCCACTTGTCGAGCGCCTGCTTGAGCCCTTCGGTCTTCCACATGTCGGTGTGCAGCGCGCCGTGGTCGAACGGATTGATCCCGCGCTCCTGCGCCTCGGGGTTCTGGTAGACCAGCAGTTCCATCCCGCTCTCGGTCGCCATGCGCTCACGCAGGGCGTACATCTCCTGGAACTTCCACGTCGTATCGACATGGAGCAGCGGAAACGGCGGCGGGCTGGGATAGAATGCCTTGCGCGCAAGATGCAGCATGACGGCGCTGTCCTTGCCCACCGAATAGAGCATCACCGGATTGGTCGCTTCGGCCACCACCTCGCGCATGATATGGATCGCCTCGGCCTCGAGGCGCTGAATATGGGTTAGGGTCGATTTGCTAGTCAGGTCAGACATGGTTCTCTCCGCTGTTGCGGTCGCGCCGCCCCTACATCGTGCTTCGGCCTTGACCGTGAAGCTCCCATATGGGAGCAAAAGCCATGGCATTGCTTTCGGCCGACCAACGCGAACTTTATCTGCCCATGATGGAAGGGCTGACCGAAGACCCGCCGTGGACCCAGTTCCTGCGCAATCTGGTGGCGCGCACCCAGGCCCGGCGCGCAAGCCTGTCCGTGCGGATTTCCGGCCAGCCGCCCTTTGTTCTGCAAGCCGCAGCACCCCGCGCAGTGCAGGATCAACCGCTCGATTTGCCCCGCCTCGGCGAACTCGGTCTCGATCCCTATGGCCTGATGCGTCCTGGACGGGTCTACGCCCTCGACGAACTGTTCGACTACGACAATCCCGCCAGACAGGCCGCACAGCGCAGCGTCTTATCCGAAATGCGCATCAACCATGCCCGCGCGGTCCGCGTCGGCACCCCCGGTGAAAGCGAGGCGTGGCTGTTGATCGTGCGGGAACGAGAGGATCTGAGCGCGGCAGACAGTGCGCTGCTCTCGGCACTCGCTCCGCACCTCGCCGCTGCGCTACGCGTGCTTGTGGCCCTCGACACCGCCCGCCTGTGGGCCGCCATGGCGCAAGCAGGGCTCGCGCAATTGGGAATAGGCGAACTTGCGTTCAGTGCTGCAGCGCATGTCCTCGCCGCAGATCCTGTGGCTGAGCGACTGCTCGCGTTCAGCACCGCGGCCGCCAGCCGCCGCCTGCAATTGCTGCCCGATGCCACGCGGGCGCTTGAAGCCGCCTGCGCCGCGCTCTCCGGCGCCCCGTCAGAAGCGCGCCGTCTCGTGCAACTGGGCGAGCGCCAGCAACTCGATCTGCTGCTGCGCCCCGCAGATCTTGCGCTGGCCGGACCCGGCATAAGGCCCACCGTCATCGGCCTTGTCCGCAAACCCCAGCGCAAAGTCTCCGTTCAGGCCCTGCAGATCGTCTCCGCAGCCTATGGTCTTTCTGCAAACGAGGCCGCGTTGGCCATTGGCATAATGCAGGGCGAAGCCATTCTGGAGGCCGGCACCCGCCTCGGCCTTACTCCCGAAACCGCGCGCAACTATTCCAAACGAATCTATGCCAAGACCGGCACTAGAGGACAGGCCGATCTTGTCCGCCTGCTGCTTTCGGGGCTGGCGCCGTTTTGCTGAGCGCAACCGCTACTCGAAAAATGCCACGCCGCGCACTTCGATGCTTTCGCGCACTTTGGCGTCCGGTAGGCTGGTGTCGTGAAACGCGGTGTGCGGGCAGCGCCAGGTCACGCCGTGGTCGCTGTCCTGAAACTTGAACAGCAGCACATCGTCCGCCGCCATGTTCGAAAAGTACCACCAGCGGTGCCGCGCGCGGTAGCGGAAAATCGTCGCCGCGATCATCTGATCCTCGCCCTCGACCGGCGCGGTCAGCGCGTCACCAACCGGAAATTCATCGACCACGAACAACGTGTTGGACGCGGTCTCCTCGTCGCTCACAGTGCGCCCATCGCACACCGCAAGCGGCCAGTCCTGCGGGCCGGGCGAAAACGTGCGCCACAGCGAGAAGCAGATATAGCGTGTGTAGCCCGGCCCGTCCGGAAACGCCTCGGCATAGACTCGCGCCGCTGCGCGCTTGCCGGTCAGCTCGTTGTAATCGACATGCGCCTCGCCCGCCGGCGGCTGGATTCCGCCCGAATGGACATAGCCCTCGACCTTCTCCTGCACCCGCGCCGAAATGTCGCCCGAAGTGCGGATCATCCACCCTTGCGTCGAAACCCTTTTCGCCCCGGTGAGCCGCGCGACCAGCGCCTCGACCTCGCGCTGGTATCCGGCATCGACCGCCGCCTTGTCATGGAAATCGGCAACCGCGGTCTCGTGCTTGTCGATCACGAAGCCATGCGTATCGAGCTGAAAGTGCCTCCGCAGCAGCATCCCGTCGCGCACCACCACGGGATAGTCGCGGTAGTCGCCCGTGTTCATCTCCGCGCCCTGGCTCACATAGCGCCGGGTGACGAACGCACCCTCATCGAGATATCGGATCAGCGCAGGAGCCTCGCGCGCCGTGT
>CANEVG010000250.1 GCA_947442095.1 Sphingomonadaceae bacterium | reverse complement strand
GTTCGCGCCGCAGGCGGTGGTGGGCAATATCCTCGGCAAAGCGCTCCCGCATCTGCGGCGGGAATGCGGCGAACAGCATCTCCTCCAGCACCGGATCGTCAACCACGGTGCTCTCTTCCAGCGCGCGCTGCAGCACCAGCTTGGAACTGGACAGCAGCACCGCCAGCTCTGGCCGAGTGAAACCATGCCCGGCCGCCGCGCGGCGCAGGATGTCTTCGCTGCTGGCGAGTCCCTCGGTCTTGCGATCAAGATCGCCGCTTTCCTCCAGCACATCGATCAGCCGCGCATAAGCCAGAGCCGCACCCGGCCCGCCGCGCTCGGCGATGGAAAGCGCAAGAGCCTGCAACCGGTTGTCCTCCAGCACGAGGTTTGCAACATCGTCGGTCATGGAAACCAGCAGCTCGATCCTAGCCGCCTCGTCGAGCCGCCCGGCGCGCTTGGCCGAAGCGAGCGCGATCTTGATGTTGACCTCGTTGTCCGAGCAATCGACGCCCGCCGAATTGTCGATGAAATCGGTGTTGATCCGCCCGCCGCGCCCGTGCGCTCCGGTCAGCGAATACTCGATGCGGCCCGCCTGCGTGGTGCCGAGATTGGCGCCTTCACCGATCACCCGGGCGCGCACATCCGCGCCTTCGATGCGCAGTGCATCATTCGCCGGATCGCCGACCGCGACGTTGTTTTCGTGTCCGGCCTTCACATAAGTACCGATACCGCCAAACCACAGCAGATCGACCGGGGCCTTGAGGATCGCGGTGATCAGCGATTCCGGATCAAGTTCCGCCGCTTTGATGCCAAGCAAGGCGCAGATTTCCTCCGTCAGCGGGATGAGCTTCATCGAGCGGGCGAAGACCCCGCCACCCTTGGAAATCAGCGCCTTGGTGTAATCGTCCCAGCTCGAACGCGGCAACGCGAACAGGCGGGCACGTTCAGCCCAGCTCGCTGCCGGATCGGGATCGGGATCGAGGAAGATGTGCCGGTGATCAAATGCAGCTACAAGCTTGAGCGCCTTTGAGAGCAGCATCCCGTTGCCGAACACGTCGCCCGACATGTCCCCGCAGCCCGCCACGGTGATCGGCTGGGTCTGCACATCCATGCCCAGTTCGCGGAAATGGCGCTGCACCGAAAGCCATGCACCGCGCGCGGTGATACCCATGGCCTTGTGGTCATAGCCCTTCGAGCCGCCACTGGCGAAAGCGTCATCAAGCCAGAAGCCCTTAGCTTCGGCAATGGCGTTGGCAATGTCGCTGAACATCGCGGTGCCCTTGTCCGCCGCCACGACGAAATAGGGGTCCTCGCCATCGCGGATCACCACACCCGCCGGATGCACCACTTCGCCGCCGACGATATTGTCCGTTACCGAAAGCAGCGTGCGAATGAACACTTCGTAGCTCGCGCGGCCCTCGGCCAGCCACGCCTCGCGCGCGCGGACCGGATCGGGTAGCTGCTTGGGATAGAACCCACCCTTAGCCCCTGTCGGCACGATCACCGCGTTCTTCACGCGCTGCGCCTTCATCAGGCCCAGCACTTCGGTGCGGAAATCGTCGCGGCGATCGGACCAACGCAGGCCCCCGCGCGCCACCGGCCCAGCGCGGAGGTGAATGCCCTCCACACGCGGGGAATAGACGAAAATCTCGCGCCATGGCACCGGGCGCGGCAGACTGGGCACAGCTGCGGATTCGATCTTGAACGCTAGCGCCTCTGCGGCTGCCGGGCTGAACGCATTGGTGCGCAGGATCGCCTCGGCCAGCGCGCGGAACTGACGCAGCAGGCGGTCATCGTTGATTGCGGCCACCCCGGCGAGGCCGGTGCGGATCTGCTCAGCGTAGCGCGTTTCCGCTCCCTGCCGGTCCTCGTCGAACCCGGGATCATGGCGTGCAAGGAACAGGCCGATCAGCCCTCGCGTGACTTCGGGCGCGTTCTTCAGCGCCTCGACCGCCGTGGGAACCGAGAAGGTCATCCCCGCCTGCCGCAAATAGCGATACCACGCTCGCATCCAGTTTGCGCCGCGCGCGGTGAGCCCGGCGGCCACGATCAGCCGGTTGAACATATCGTCTTCAGCCGCACCGTTGAGCACGGCGGCTAGCGATTCCTCGATGGCCTCGGCGCGGGTCAGCAGGCCCTCTCCATCGAGGCCTTCGGGTAGGGCGACAAGGAAATCATGGATGAAGCCCAGCCGCCCCTTATCAAGCGCAGTCGGCACTTCCTGCAGCACGCGGAACCCGAAGTTCTCCAGCACCGGCACCGCGTCAGACAGCACGATCGCGCCCTCGCGCTGATAGAGCTTGAGCCTGAGGCCCTCCTCCCCGGGCAGACGGTGGAGCCTTGCCGCGCGGCGCGGGGCACCCGTCTGCGTCAAGGTGCGCAAGACGCGGATATCGCCTGCGGCTTCCGCCGGGCCATAGGCGCTGCGGTAGCCTACCGGGAATGCATCGGCATAGCGGGCGGCAATGGCCGCAGCGCGCGAAGGGTCCTCGCCCTTGGCCAGTTCGGCCTCGACTGCCGCGCCCCAGCCGCGCACCAGCGCCTGCAAGGCCGCATCGAGCGCCGCTTCATCGGGCACCGCCGCGCCATCGCGGATATCGATCACGAAGCGCATCAGCGCGAGCGTGCTGCCCTCAACCGAGAGGCTCCAGTCGAGCACCGGCGCGCCGCTGGCGGCCTCCAGCATGGCCTGTACACGCAGCCGCACTTCGGTCGATTGCGCATCGCGCGGCAGCCACACGAAAGCGAACAGATGGCGCGCGAGCGGCGCGGCGACGAGCGCAAGGCGCGCGCGGGGCCGGTCGATCAGGCTCATCATCGTCGTCGCGATACGTTCCATGTCCCCATCGGCAAAACTGATGAGCAGATCGTGCGGCAGCGCGGTCAGCGCGTGGACCAGCGCTTTGCCGGCGTGGCCCGTGGGCTTGAACCCGAACCTCACCATCAGCGCGTCAAGCTGGCTGCGCATGCTCGGGATACGATCCGGCGCGGCGGCGAGCGCGGCGCTGGTCCAGACCCCGGCGTGGACGGAAAGCGCGGTGACTTTGCCGCCTGCCATCACCGGCACGATGAACAGATCGAGTGGCACGCGGCGGTGTACCCGCGCAATGCGGTTGGCCTTGACGATCAGCGGCGCGCGCGGGACTTCAATGCCGCGTTCGCCCAACTGGTCAAACCATGCAAAGGCGCGCTCATAGCTGGCCTTGGCGAGCAGCGGCGCTTCGCTCGCCCTGCAAATGCCCAGAGCCGCGCCGACAGAACCGTCCCGGTTCTGGATGACATGGCCAAGCTGGGTCAGCATGCCGCCCGCCAGCCAGCGCAGCAGCGCCGCGCCTTCCTGGTCGGGCAGAGTGCGTGCGTCTTCCTGCATCGCCGCCTGCATGCGTGGCCAATCCGCCACGGCTGCGTGAACATCCGCCAGCGTGGCCTGCAATGCCGTGAGCAGCGTGCGCCGTTCGCGCGCATCGACACGCTCGGTTTCGAGATAGACTATCGATTCGCGTCGTTCGCCCGGAGCATCGCCTTCGAGCAGCGCGAGCAGCGTGCCATCGGGCGCGCGGCGCACGGCCACTACCGGGTGGACCAGCCGATCGATTTCCAGACCCTGCGCCGAGATCGCCCCGGCAATCGAATCGACGAGGAAGGGCATGTCATCGTTGATGACCGCAATGCGCAGATAGCGCCCGCTCTGCCCGCCGACGCTCTCGATTGCGATGGCCGGCGCAGGGCCTGGCCGCGATGCAGCGGCCGCCAGTGTAAAACGTGCGGCCTCGGCGATGCGGGCGGCTTCAAAGTCGGCAGCTTCAGCGGGGAGCAGAGCGGCAGTGAAGCGAACTGCCAGTTGGTGGGCAAGGGTGGAGTCCGCGCCCGAGACGGCGGATTTGGTGTCCATGGTCGCTCCTGCATCCCAGCGCAGCATTCCGGGGCGTGCGCCGTTATCGTTCTGTATGCGAAATATTATGTCACAGCGATGAACTATTGATGCGGAATCTACTCCGGCATCGGCGCAAGGGCAAGCAGGAGGGGTCTTAAGATTTAGGACGGAAAAGCCGTTATGCCGCGACTGCCGGCATGCGGGTTTTCGCCGCCTCCATCGTCAGCGCAAGGCTGCGATGGCGCTTCGCCGGATCGAATGTCGCGCCTGCCACGATTAACTCGTCAGCCCCAGTGCGTGTCTGGAATGCGGCGAGCCCGGCCCTGACCGTCTCCACGCTGCCAACGGCGCTGACCTGGCGGATGTGGTCGAGCATCGCGCGCTCTGCGGGCGAAAGGCGCTCACGATAGCCTGGCACTGGCGGCGGCAGCTTGCCCGGTGATCCGCTGCGCAGCCGCACGAAGGATTGATCCATCGACGAGGCGAGCAGCACGGCTTCCTCGTCGGTATCAGCGGCAATCACATTGATCGCGGCCATCACATAAGGCTGCGACAGCCTCGCCGAAGGTTCGAACCTGTCTCGATACAGTTTCAGCGCAGCGTCGAGATGATCGGGCGCGAAGTGCGAGGCAAAGGCATAAGGCAGCCCCAGCATCGCCGCCAGCTGCGCGCCGAACAGGCTCGATCCGAGGATCCACATTTCAGGGTTCGCGCCAAGGCCGGGCGTGGCCTGCATCGGCAGGCGCGGATCGCCCGCAAAGTGCAGTTGCAGTTCGACCACGTCGGATGGAAACGCTTCGGCAGCTTGATTGATATCCTTATGCAGCGCGCGCATCACGCGTTGGTCCGCACCCGGTGCGCGGCCGAGACCGAGATCGATCCGCCCGGGAAACAGGGCATCGAGCGCACCGAACTGTTCGGCGATCACCATCGGATTGTGGTTGGGCAGCATGATCCCGCCCGCACCGATGCGAATGCGCGATGTGGCATGGCCGACATGCGCGAGCACGACCGAAACCGCAGCCCCAGCAATGCCTTCCATGCCGTGATGTTCGGCCACCCAGAAGCGGGTGTAGCCCAGATCTTCCGCCGTCCGCGCGATCGCGGCGGTTTCGGCGAACGCCTCGCTCACCGTACCGCCTTCGCGCACCGGCACCAGATCGAGCACGGCAAGGTTGATGGAGGTGTCTGTCATCGTGCGGGCTCCGGCGGCTGGGCTGGTTGCACAGGGGCAGGACCGAGCTGGTCGAGATACCCGCGCGCGGTCTTTGCTTCCGCGCTTTCGGGAGCAAGTGCAAGCACCGATTCCCAAGATTTGCGGGCCGCCGCATCGCGCCCGCCCAGCACGGCAATCACGCCCGCTTCCAGCCCGATCTGCGGTGCCAGTGTACCGCCGGGCGGCTCCAGCCCGGCGGCCACCTCGATATCGCGCTGCGCCCGCTCCAGATCCTTGCCGCGCCGCGCGAGCGTAGCGGAGAGCAACCAGCCTTCGGGGTCGTCCGGTGCCAGCCGGTGCGCTTCCTGCAGCGCGCCGCTGGCCTCGGACAGACGGCCGAGCGCCACGAGCGCGCGCGACCGGTTTATCTGCACTGCACCGCGCGCGGCGTTATCGTCAGCGGTCGGGGCGTTGGCGGGAGCGACCGAAAGCGCCTTGTCAAGCCACACAAGCGCAGTTTCAG
>CANEVG010000249.1 GCA_947442095.1 Sphingomonadaceae bacterium | reverse complement strand
CCCCAGCCCCAGCCCCGCCGAATCGCGCAGCAGCGCCAGCAGATTGACCCGGCTGTCGTTGCCCGGCGCGATCACCGCGCGGTTGTGGCAGGATTGCGCACCGCCAAACAGCGACCAGACCGGCTCGCAACCAACGTCGGCGCAAGCCAGAGCCGCGCCGGATGACGCCAGCAGACCTACCATGATAGCGCTTTTCGTGAGCCTGACCTGCATATCCTGCCTCCCGCAATTCCGCCTCACATCTTCCCCTGCTGCGCCGCCAAGGCAACAAAAAAGGGCCCGCGTTGCCGCGAGCCCTTTTTTGTGGGTTCAGCCAAAGGCCAGTCCCGGATCAGTCGTCCGACTTGAGGAAGGCCGGCAGATGATCGCCGCCTTCGCCACCTTCACGACGCGGGCCGCGGTCACGACCGCCGCCACCGTCCCTACGCGGACCGCGATCACCGCGCGGACCACCAGGTCCGCGACGATCACCGCGATCTCCACGGTCGCTGCGAGGTTCACGCGGTTCGCGCGGCGGACGGGTATCTTCCAGCTCGGCGCCAGTTTCCTGATCGACGACGCGCATGGACAGACGAACCTTGCCGCGCGGATCGATCTCGAGCACCTTGACCTTCACGGCCTGGCCTTCCTTGACTACATCGGTGGGCTTCTCGACCCGCTCGTTGCGCATTTCGGACACGTGGACGAGACCGTCCTTGCCGCCCATAAAGTTCACGAACGCGCCGAAATCGACGATGTTCACGACCTTACCATCATAGACCTTGCCGACTTCGGCTTCTTCCACGATCCCGAGGATCCACTTCTTCGCGGCCTCGATCTGGTTGATGTCGGAGGAGCTGATCTTGATCAGACCCTCGTCGTCGATATCGACCTTGGCGCCGGTTTCGGCGACGATCTCGCGGATCACCTTGCCGCCCGTGCCGATCACTTCGCGGATCTTCGACTTGTCAATCTGGATCGATTCGATGCGGGGGGCATGCGCCGAAAGCTCGGTACGTGCCGTGCCCAGTGCCTTGGTCATCTCACCGAGGATATGCGCACGGCCTTCTGACGCCTGCGACAGGGCCTTGGCCATGATCTCGCGCGTGATCCCTGCGATCTTGATGTCCATCTGCATCGTGGTGATGCCGGCGCTGGTGCCGGCCACCTTGAAGTCCATGTCGCCAAGATGATCCTCGTCGCCAAGAATGTCAGACAGCACGGCGAACTTGTCGCCTTCTAGGATCAGACCCATCGCGATGCCCGAAACCGGACGTTCGATCGGAACGCCCGCGTCCATCATCGAAAGGCAGCCGCCGCAGACGGTGGCCATCGAAGACGAGCCGTTGGACTCGGTGATGTCGGACAGCACGCGGATCGTATAGGGAAACGCGTCCTTGGTCGGCAGAACGGGGTTGAGCGCGCGCCAGGCGAGCTTGCCATGGCCGACTTCGCGGCGGCCTGGCGCACCGAAACGGCCAACTTCGCCAACCGAGTACGGCGGGAAGTTGTAGTGCAGCATGAAGCGCTGATATGACAGGCCGTCGAGACCGTCGATCATCTGCTCGGCGTCTTTGGTGCCCAGCGTGGTGGTGCAGATCGCCTGCGTTTCACCGCGCGTGAAGAGCGAGGAACCGTGCGTGCGCGGCAGGAAGCCGACGATCGATTCGATCGGGCGGATCTGCGTGGTGGTACGCCCGTCGATGCGCGTGCCGTCCTTGAGGATGGCGCCGCGCACGATATCGGCCTCGACCTTCTTCATGGTCTTCATCGCGACCATCTGCGTCTGCGGACCTTCCGAAGCGAACGCTTCCTTGGCCTTGGCACGCGCCTCGTTCAGCGCATTGGAACGCGCCGACTTGTCGGTTATCTTGTAGGCTGCGGCGACGTCCTCGCCGACGATCTCCTTGAGCTTCTTCTTGATATCAGCCGTGTTGTCGGTGAGATCGATTTCCCAAGGCTCCTTGGCGGCCTTCTCGGCCAGATCGATGATCGCGTTCACGACCTTGCGGATCTCGTCGTGCGCGAAGACCACGGCGCCGAGCATTTCGTCCTCGGTCAGCTCCTTGGCTTCGGATTCCACCATCATCACCGCGCCGCCGGTTGCGGCAACGACGAGATCGAGGCGGCCTTCGGCAACCTGCGACATCGACGGATTGAGCTGATACTCGCCGTCCTTGAAGCCGACGCGCGCTGCGCCGATCGGGCCCATGAAGGGCACGCCCGAGATGGTGAGCGCAGCCGAGGCCGCGATCATGGCGACGATATCGGGCTCGGTCTCGCCGTCATAGCTCAGCACCTGCGCGATGACGTTGATCTCGTTGTAGAAACCTTCGGGGAACAGCGGGCGCACCGGGCGATCGATCAGGCGGGAAACCAGCGTTTCCTTTTCCGTCGCGCCGCGCTCGCGCTTGAAGAAGCCGCCCGGGATGCGCCCGGCGGACGAGAACTTTTCCTGATAGTGCACGGTCAGCGGGAAGAAATCCTGGCCTTCCTTGACCTTCTTTGCGGCGGTTACCGCACAGAGCACAACGGTTTCGCCATAGGTGGCGAGGACCGCGCCGTCAGCCTGACGGGCAATGCGGCCGGTTTCCAGAGTGAGGGTCTTGCCGCCCCACTCCAGCGATACGGTTTTGACGTCGAACATGTGTTTTCCTTTAGCCCGCGCGCCCTATTGCGAACGGGGTTTGCTGCCGGGAAAGCCGTCCCGGTCCGGTGCGGGGCACATTTGCGGCCCCCAGTATGGTCCCGCACGCCGAATTGCATGGCGGGAGCCAGATGCGAAAAGCGGCCCACGTGGGGGCCGCTTTCCGCTTGGTTACTTGCGCAGACCGAGCTTCTGGATAAGGGCGTTATAGCGCGCCACATCCTTCTTCTTGAGATAGTCCAGCAGCGAGCGCCGCTTGTTGACCATCATCAGTAGTCCGCGGCGCGAATGGTTGTCCTTGTGGTGAGCCTTGAAGTGCTCGGTCAGGGTCTGGATGCGGCTAGTCAGGATCGCGACCTGAACTTCGGGCGAGCCCGTGTCATTGGTGCCGCGCGCGTTGTCCGCGATGATTTCCTGCTTCTTTTCAGCGCTTACCGACATTATTCTTGCTCCGCGACATCAGGAAGGTTGAATCCCCGCGCAACGGTCAGGACAGAGCCTGAAAGCTTGACCAAGGCCACCGGCACTCTGCCGCTGCGCACCCAGTAAAGCCCGTCGGGAAAGGGCAGCCCGTCTAGAACGCGGCCCTGACGGACCGCTCTTGCCTCTTCGGACCCAAGATCAAGAGCCGGGATATCGACCAGCCCTGCCTCAAGCGGCAAGATTACATGTTCTAACGCCGCGCCTAGCCCCACTTCGTTCAATTTGTCCAGTGAAATCGCCACCGCAAGACCGAACGGCCCAGCCCGCAGGCGGCGCAGCATGGTGACATGGCCCACCGTGCCGAGGGCATGCGCGATGTCACGCGCGAGGCTGCGAATGTAGGTGCCTTTGGAAACCCTGACACGCAAAGTGGCGTACTGCTCGCTTGCGTCCCATTCCCCCACGAAACCTTTTGCCACGTATTCCCAGCCATGGATCGTCACAGAACGTGTCGGCATATCGACAGATTCGCCACCGCGCGCGCGATCGTAGGCCCGTTGCCCGTCGATCATCAGCGCCGAATAGGCAGGCGGCACCTGCTCGATCACACCAGTGAAGTGGTCCTCGATAACTTTTTCCAGCGCCCCGAAACCAGGCTGGTAGTCGTTTGTGGCGATGACCTTGCCTTCAAGGTCAAGCGTGTCGGTCTCCCGACCGAACTGCACTGTGAACTCGTATTCCTTGGAGGCGTCAAGCATCCGGCCGGCCAGCTTGGTCGCTTCTCCCACCGCGATCGGCAGCACGCCCGTCGCCAACGGATCGAGCGTGCCACCGTGGCCCACACGCACCTTGCCATAGCCCGCCTGCCTGAGGTTGCGCTTCACCGCCGCCACCGCCTGGGTCGAGCCCAGCCCATGCGGCTTGTCGAGAATGATCCAGCCGTTCACCATGCCAGCGGGATCAATCCAGCTCCGGCCCGGCAACCAGCGCAATCAGGTGCTGATACTGATCCAGCATCCAGCTCACCGGCGGCACGATCAGCCGGTCCACCAGATGGAGCCCGGGCATCAGCCACGGCACCACGATAAACACGATCATGAAGAGCGGAATGCCGATCGGCTCGATCCGGTCAAGTACGCGCACGCCCCCTGCCGGCAGCAATCCGCGCAGGATGCGGCTGCCATCAAACGGCGGCAGCGGCAGCAGATTGAACACCGCCAAAAACACGTTGATCATCAGGAAGTTCTTGAGGTTATCCGCCACGAACTGCACCCCGTCACCGGGCTTCACCACTGGGTCGACCATGCGCAGCAGCAGCCCGAAAGCCACAGCAGCCAATCCCGCCAGCACAAAGTTCATGGCCGGCCCGGCCGCCGCCACCAGCGCCATGTCACGCTTGGGGTTGTTTAGCCGGGCGTAGCTGACGGGCACCGGCTTGGCCCAGCCAAACACCGGCAAGCCCATCAGCTTGAGCGCGCCGGGCAGGATCAGCGTGCCGACTGGATCGACGTGCTTTAACGGATTGAGGCTCAGCCGCCCGTTCTCATAAGCGGTCGGATCGCCGAGCGCGCGCGCGGCCCAGCCGTGTGAAACCTCGTGAAACACGATGGCAAACACCAGTGGCAGGATGAGCGTTGCCGCCTGATACAGGGTGTCATTCATGACGGCACAGTCCGCCAGTCCTCATGCAGCAGGCCATAGATCACCGTATCGCGCACGCGCCCTGTCCAAGTCTTGCGCTCGCGGCGCTGCACGCCTTCCTCCACAGCGCCCAACTTGCGCACCGCGGCGCGGCTGCGCGTGTTGATCACATCGATATTGAACACCACCCGTTCCAGCCCGCAGGCGAACGCATGATCGATCATCAGCCGCTTGAGCCGTCCGTTGAACCCGGAGCCGCGCAAGGCAGGTACGATGAAGCTATTGCCGATCTCGATCGACCAGCCCGGCTGGCCCCGCTCGATCCACGCAGTCATGCCCACGATCTCGCCCGCCTTGAGCACGGCATAGACGCGCCTTGCAGCGCCGCCCCGCAGCAGGCTTTCAAACTGCGGATTGAAGTATTCACCTGCATAGCAGAACGGGTATATCTCCCAGATCTCGCTATCCTGGGCGCAGGCCGCGCGCAGCCCCTCGCGGTGGGCTTCGTCCAGCGGCTCGATACGCAGGTCTCCTTCTTCAAGCGCGACATAGAGCGCTGCGTCGCTCATCGCCGGGTGCTTTCTGCTGGGTGACGGAAGGGGAGGATTACCATACTATGCTCCACATAGGCATTGGAACAAGAAAGCCAAGCGCCGCCCGGGGATCGTTCCAAAACATTCGCGGATGAATTTGGCCCGGTTATTCGTTCTATCGCATACCTGCCGCAAGGCCCGCTCCCATAAGGATTGCCATGCTGCGACTTCCCCTCCGCCTGCTCCCCCTCCGCCTGCTCCTTGCCATCGCATCGCTGTTTGCGATGCTCCAGCCCGCGACCGGCGCTGCGGGTGATCTGCGCTATGTGATCGACAAGTCCGCCAGCCGGGTCGATGCCAAGGTGCCGTTCTTCGGCAT
>CANEVG010000248.1 GCA_947442095.1 Sphingomonadaceae bacterium | reverse complement strand
GTCTTTTAGCCGACATGACGGGTGAGGGTCGTCCGTTGAACTGTAATACTGTGTATGATATCAAAACACTGATCCATGACCGATAAGCTGCGAACCCGCATCAAAAAGCACCGTTGGTTCGCGAAATTCGCGAGCCGCGAAGGGATTGGCGATGCGGCCGTTGAACCGGTGACCAATGGCCTGATCGATGCCGATCTGGGCGGCGGCCTGATCAAGCTGCGCGTCGCGCGCGAGGGCGGAGGCAAGTCCAGCGGCTGTCGTACGCGGGTCCTCTTCCGCCGCGAGGAGCGGGCCATATTCGCTTTTGGCTTTGCCAAGAGCAGTAAGGCCAATCTCAACGCGGCCGAGTTGCGGACCTGCAAACAGGCCGCGAAAATCGTGCTCGCGCTGACACAGGCGCAGGTCGATACCGAGGTGCAAGAAGGAAGACTGTTCGAGGTGAATGACGATGCCTAAGACCTGTAAGAGCGAGGCGCTGGCCGCCGTGCACGAGATGATGGAAGGGCTTCATGGGGCCAGGGCCATCAATAAGCAGACCTTGCGTGAGTTCGACGAGGCATGTCTTGCCCCGGCAACACCGCTGTTGGCCGACGAGATCAAGGCTATTCGCGAGGCGCAGCATGTTTCGCAGCCGGTATTCGCGCGCTATCTCAATGTATCCAAGAACCTCGTTTCCGACTGGGAGCGCGGTAAGAAGCGGCCCGGTGGTCCGGCGCTGAGGTTGCTGTCGATTATTCAGCGCAAGGGGTTGGAGGCAGTAGCTTAGTAGTCAGCTTTTGCGAGGTGCCTTTCGCTGAAACGAAAAGCTTCAGCTTTCTCGGGTTGCAGCGCTTCTATTGAAGACATCTAAATTTCTGCATCGAAGACTGCGACCTTTTCGAATGCTATGATAAATTCGGATTGTCTGAAAAATCAATCGGCAAGTTGGTCGGAATAAATTCAGGCACAGCCTGCCGTTTGGACTTTATCTGCCAGATCCGTCTTCTTCCCTAGCAAGGCGTTCAACGAGCCGGTTGAACAGGGTCACCCCGCGGTCGTGGGCGGTGGGCATGGCGGCGCATCCAGGGCTGTCTGCGATAACGCAGCTCTGCGCTTCGATCATGACCTTGTCCTCACCAAAGGCGATAGCGGCGAGTTCCATCATGCCGTCGCGCATGACCTCGTCGCCGTGGTCGCAATGCGGGCCCCAACTGAAGAAATAGCGCGCCGTGCCCTCAGTCAGCGGGGTGACCGCTTGACTGGTGAAGTTGCGAGCGGATATCGCGGTGTCGAAGTCGGGCGGTCCAAAATCCAGCGCTGTTGCGGTCCCGGCCGTAAAGCTGGCCGACTCCATGAGCAGAACACCCGGAAGCAGGAAGTCGTAGCTCATGTAGTTGTCGAAGCGTTCGGCGGAGTTTGGATCGCGGATGTTGGGCACATTCTGTGACCAGCGCGAAAAACGCACACCGCGATCGAGCGGGGTGATCTCGGGCAGTCGTTCAGCAAAGGCCGGCCCCGCCTGGAAGCTCGCGGCGTGGACATAGGTCAGGTGGCTGAAATCGAGCAGATTGTCGCAGATCAGCTGTGCCTCGGCGGCATAATCGAGATGCCCATGCCCGAGGATGAAGCGGCCGTCGTCGTAGCCGACAGCTGGTGGAATGAGCGCTTCATCCGCCTGCGCCGGATCGCCCATCCATACCCAGACCCAGCTGTGCCGGACCGCAACGGGATAGGCGTGGACCTTCGCTTGCGGCGGCACCTTGTCCTGCCCGGGTATTTCCAGCACGACGCCATCGGGCCCAAACAGCAGGCCGTGGTACATGCAGCGCAGGTTCGCGCCCTCACACCGGCCCAGCGACAAAGGGGCAAGGCGGTGCACACAGCGATCCTCTAGCGCATGGATCGTGTCGTCAGCTGCGCGCCAAAGCACAATGCGCTCGCCCAGGACCCGCATCGCAATCGGCTGGCTCCGGGCCAGCTCGCTGTCCCAAGCGGCGACATACCAGCAATTGCGCACATAGGTCATTCAGCACCCCACCCAGATCTCCTTAACAGTGTTCAATGAACACTGTTCACTTGTCAAGCTGCAGGTGCTTGTCCAGATTGCTGGAATGAAGATTGGACGAGACCAGATCACCGAAGCCGCGCTCGCTCTTATGCAGGAACATGGGCTTGATGGGTTGGGCATGCGTGCATTGGCAGAGCGGTTGGGCGTACGTGCCTCAGCGCTATATTGGCACGTGCCGAGCAAGGGCGGCCTCTATGCCTTGATGACCGGACATTTCTACGGGACGGCCTACGCGCAGGCCAGCACTGCGCCTGGTCCGCAAGAATGGCTTGAACGTCTGGGTGCTACTTTCCGGGAGAGCCTGCTGGCTTACCGTGATTCCGCGCGGCTATGTGCCATCGCGCCGCCGGCGGTCAGCGACACGCCGGAAGCCAAAGAGCAAATGACTGTAGATCTCACAAGATTTGGGCTGACGCAGGAGCAGGCGCTGAACGCTGTTGCCTCCGTCTTCGCTCTAACACTCGGGTGGGTTGTCTACGAGCAATCGGAAACAATGCACGATCACCTGGTCGGCATGCTGGATTTCGACACGGCATTTTCAGCTGGGTTGCAGGCGATTGTCGGCGGGCTGGTGGCAGCTCAAACCGCTTAGGCGGATGTGCCCTTACCCTGCAACGAATCCTGCTGCCGCAGCGTGACTGGTAAACCTCGCATTGGCCAGCCCTTCGGCAAGCTGTGACAAGGCCAGATGGAATGCCGCATCGCTGTCGAGATTGCCGATCATCATGGGGCGCACCGAAGCGTTGCTTTCGAACAGCGACCAGCCGAGCGTGAAGGCCAGCATGCTTGAACATGCAATTCTGGCAAGGTCTCGGCTCATCCCGCCTGCTTCAAGGTGGTCGAGAATGACATTGGCCACTTGCTGCTCAATGCTCTGCGTGGGCTGCACGAAGGCGACGAGCCTCGCTGAATCGCGATTGGTTCGGTGGCTGTTGCGCAAGGCCGTGCCTAACGAGATCAGCCAATCCCGACCGGTCGTCTCAAGCCCCGTCTCCGCGATGACTTCGCGCAGGAACTGCTCGGCCAGCATGCCATAGAGCTGTGCGCGGTCGCGCACGTGCCAGTACAGCGCCGGTGTCTGCACGCCCAGTGCGTCGGCGATCTTACGCAGGCTTAGCTTGTCGAACCCTTCCTGCTGAAGGATCTTGCGCGCCGCGCTCACAATCGCCTGTTGATCGAGCGCCATGCTTGCCTCCGGCCCCTCCCTTGGCGTGCTGCTATTGACTTTGATCGAGCCATACGCAATCACCTTAATGGTATTAAGGAGAGGATAAAAATGGGCATCTGCGCGGTTTCCGTGCGTGGTGAAACACGCCCGAAGGCGTGCGGCGACGCGCAGTGAGCACGGTTGATCAGCCAAAGGCCGGCACAGGCTCGTTGCACCTCCTGCTGGTGCTGGTGTTCCTGAACATCGCCGGCTTCAGCCTGATCCTGCCGCTTCTTCCCTTCTATGGGCACGCATTCGGTGCAGGCTCATTTGCTATCGCCTGCCTCTTCGCGGCCTATTCGCTGGGCAACATTGCCGGGGAGATCTTCTGGGGCCGGCGATCGGATATGAAAGGCCGCAGGCCCGTTCTGGTCCTGACCACAGCCTGCGCGGCCTTGACCTACATCGCCTTTGCCTTCTCGCAGAACCTTGAAACCGCGCTGGTGCTGCGGGTCATCGGCGGCTTTTTCGGCGGCACTTTGGGAGTTGTGCAGGGCGTGATCGCGGACATCACGCCGCCACGTGATCGCGCCAAGGTTATGGGGTACTTCGGAGCGGCCTTCAACTTCGGCTTTGCCGTCGGGCCTGCAATCGGCGGCTTGCTAGCTTCCCCGGAGCAAGGTCTCGCCGGTTTCCGCCTGCCGATCTTTGCCGCGGCGGCGATTGCTGCTGGCGCATCGCTCTGGGCCTGGTGGTTCCTTGCCGAAACCCGCCAACCTGGCCCGGCCAGAACGCCCCCCAGCTATGGCGAGGCTGTCAACTTCGTAAGCGAGAGCCCGCTGCTTTGGCGGCTGCTCCTCATTTCCTGGTGCGGGATCGCCATCTTCGCATCGACCGAAGCGGTATTCGGCTTGTGGACCGAGCGCGCCTTCGGTTGGACGACGCACGAGGTGGGCCTTACCTTCCTGGCGGTCGGCGGCGTCGGCTTGCTTGTCCAGGCATTGGGGATCGGTCCACTGGTCAAGCAATTCGGTGAGGCGAGGGTCATCGTGGGCGGCCTCGTGCTGCTGTGCGCGGCAGTAGGACTGCAGCCCATCTTCCACGCGCCGGTGGCGACCGTCTGCCTCATGGCGCTGATGATGGCGGGCCATAGCCTTGCCTTTCCCAACGCGGGCGCGCTCATTTCACGCAGCACGCCGCCCGAGCGGCAGGGCAGTGTCATGGGCCTGAGCATGGCATCTAACGCGAGTTCGAGGATCATTGCGCCGCCGCTGTTCGGCCTTGTGTTCAGCCAGGCTGCCGATGCGCCCTTCCTGCTCGGCGCGGCCATCATTGCGCTCATGGTCCCGGTGGCTATCACCCTCGTCAAGCTGACGGCCCCGAGGCCCGCAGCAGCATGACGCGTCTCGACAGCACCCCCGTCGATCACGACATTGGCCTGCAGATCACTCTTGCTAGCCGCGCCCTGACCAAACGCCGCGCCGGCAGACTGCGCGTTCGGTACCTGACGCCCAAAGGCGCGACGGCGCTGGTGCTGGTGGACGCCAATCCCGGCATCACGCAGGCCGAGCTTGCGCGCTATTTCGGCAATGGGCGCACGACCATGCACGGCATTGTGCAGGAACTGTTGGGCGCCGGTCTGCTGGACGGCCAAGCAAAAGTCGAACGAGGCCAGGCCCTTGCGCTCCATGTTACGCCGAAGGGCAAAGCCGCTGTATCGTTTGAACTGGAGGCTATCGATGCACAGTTCGAATTCTGCTGCGAGGTCATCGGCCGTGCTGCCACGGTGCAGTTGATGGACCACCTCCAGACACTCTGCGCCGCCGCCGAAGCTATCCGGGCCGCGCCAATGCTAACGATCACGGGTCAAGAACCATGAAACACACCGCCGTAGCCGCGCAGAGCCTGCAGCAGGCGCTCAGGGACTTCACCGCCCTGCTCGGCTCCGACCGTGTGTTCCTCGCCGACGAGGACAAGGACGCCTATTCGGACCACTTTGCCGGTGCAGACCAGATGGCGGCGCACCGCCCATCTGCAGCAATCGCACCGGAGACCGTGGAGGAAGTGCGCGAAATCGTGCGCATTGCCAATCGCCATGGCACCCCGCTCTGGCCGATCAGCCGGGGCAAGAATTTCGGTTATGGCGGGTCCGCGCCGGTTCTCCCCGGATCGGTCGTGCTCGATCTTTCGCGCATGAAGAAGATCGAGATCGATGAACGCAACGGCACCGTGGTTGTCGAACCGGGGGTCAGCTTCTTCGACCTCTACGATTTCATCCAGAGCAAGGGGCTCCCGCTGATCCTCTCGGTGCCGGGCAACAGCTGGGGCTCGGTGGCCGGCAATGCGCTGGACAGGGGTGTAGGCTATACGCCCTATGGCGATCATGCCTCGCGCATCTGCGGGCTCGAAGTGGTGTTGCCCGAT